>CALINB010000229.1 GCA_938045325.1 uncultured Rhodospirillales bacterium
TTTTTGCGGTCCGCCGCATTGGTAATTTTGCGGGAAATGCCGCCGCCACGTGCCGTATTGGGCATCAGGACACAATACCGGCCGGCGAGAGAAAGATACGTGGTCAGCGCCGCACCTTTCGTGCCACGCTCCTCTTTCACAACCTGGATCAGCAAAATTTGCCGGCGCTTAATGACCTCTTGAATTTTATAGCGTTTGCGTGGCGTCGTCGTCGGACGCCGTTCTTCGACTTCCTCGCTTTCGTCGCCACCGAGGGTTTCGACGGCTTCGCCTTCCTCGTTTGTTTCTTCGTCGACCGAATCCTCGCGCGATTCTTCATCGGCCTTTTCAGCCGCCTTTTGCTCTTCAATGAGCTCTTCCCGGTCAGCGACGGGAATTTGATAATAATCAGGATGAATTTCGTTAAAGGCCAGGAATCCATGTCGATTGCCGCCATAGTCGACAAATGCCGCCTGGAGGGACGGTTCGACGCGGGTTACTTTAGCGAGATAAATATTGCCTTTAAGTTGTTTTCGGGATTCGACCTCTACGTCAAAATTCTCGAGACGGTTCCCATTGAGGATCACGACCCGGGTTTCTTCCGGATGCGTGGAATCGATTAGCATTTTTTTGGTTGTCATTTGATTTGGAACTCCTATACGCAACCGGTCTTGGCGCCATAAAGAGGCCAAATTGGATTGCGTAAATGGCTAGTAAGCCGATGGCGCCAGCAACCATCTCCAGCCGGTAAACGACGGCAAAGAAACTTTTGAAAATGGTTCGGGCTGCTCTGATCGGCATAAAAAAACCTTAATTTAGAAACAAAATAGTTGCGGCTTACGTGGGGGCCGCAAATGTCGAAAAGGAGGATTTCTGCGAGATTCGGCTCAGTTCAAACAATTTGAACGGAGGAATCTTCCGGAAGCTTCCTTCTGCCTTAAGATAGCCCCAGGCCATCGTTTCCACAATCGTCTTGTTTTTCCCATGCTTTCTGGGCTTTTTTGGGCATTTTTCCTGTCATGGCTACTCAGGTTGTCCGCAAAGAGGCCGGGAATCGTTGCCGCAAAGGCCTTGAAAGCGCTATCAAAAGCAATGCTGAAAAGGCCGATTTTGGCCTTATGGGGCTGTTGGCAGGGTGATGAACCAGGATGTTAGAGCGTTTTGCAGCCTGTGATCGAATCATGAGGACGCAACGATTTTTGAAAGCGGCCCGGGTTGCCCTGTTCATGGGACTTGGCGGGCTTGTTTTTTCCTTGGTGCAGCCGGCCCAGACTTTCGCCAAACCGGTGCCGGTCGTAACCGATATCCGGGTCGGGCAAATCGACGGTGCGACCCGTCTCGTCCTCGATATCAGCAAATCCGTAACGTATAAGGTTTTTCTGCTGGCAAATCCCAACCGGGTTGTCATCGATTTGCCGGCCGTCGGTTGGCGCTTGCCGCAACGGCCGTTGCCGAAAAATATCGGTATTTTGGGCAAGCTCCGATACGGGTTATTTCAGCCCGGCACAACGCGTGTTGTCGTGGATGTTCGCCAGCCTGTAAAAATCTCAGATGCTTTGTTGCTTGCGCCGGCGGATCAGCATTCCTATCGGATTGTTCTCGACCTAAAGGCGGTCAGCGCGCAAATGTTTTCCCGGCACGTTAGTAAGCCGGCACTTGTCGTTGCGGCCCGGGAAGGCGACTCGGCGACATCATCCGAGCGTCAAGCCTGGCAAAATCGATCGGGTATGCTCGTGCCGCCAAGCCGGTCCGCAAGCAATACCCGGTCTGAAGGAAGGTCAGCGGTACGAAGTCAAAACGGGAGCGTTGCGCATTCGCCATTTCAATTACCGCCCCGCAAACCGAAATATGTCAAACGGCGTAAACATATCATTGTACTGGATCCGGGGCACGGTGGCGCCGATCCCGGGGCGGTCAGTCTCAAAGGTATCTATGAAAAGCATATCACGCTGGCGGCGGCCCGTGAGTTTAAAGCGCAATTAGAAAAAACCGGCCGCTATAAGGTTTTGCTGACCCGTACGCGCGATGTCTTTGTAAAACTTCGCGAGCGTGTCGAGTTTGCCCGCGATGCAAAAGCCGACATTTTTATATCGCTGCACGCTGATAAAATCAGGAACCCCCGTATTCGAGGTCTCTCCGTTCATACTCTGTCCGAAAAAGCATCCGACCGGGAAGCAGCGGAACTTGCGGAGCGTGAAAATAAAGTCGATTTAATAGTCGGTGTTGACCTCAGTAATGAAAGCAAGGACGTGACCAACATCCTGATCGATCTTGCGCAGCGTGAAACGATGAACCAGTCGGCGCGTTTTGCGACGCTGCTTGTCCGCGAGTTGAAACGCGAGACGAAGCTGCTGCGCAATACACACCGGTTTGCCGGCTTTGCCGTTTTAAAAGCACCCGATGTACCCTCGGTATTGTTGGAAATGGGCTTTCTGTCGAACCGTTACGATGAACGTAATCTGCGGCGAAAAGCTTACCGGGCCAAGCTGGCGAAATCCGTCGTTCGGGCCGTAGACCGTTACTTTTCCCGCATTGAAGAGGCGAAACGCTAGTCCTGGCGGGTGACAAAAATGCCATATATTAGCCATATTTCCCGGCTAAGCTTGGCGCTATCAAAATAGGGGAAAGAATGCGTGGCAAAGCCACGATAAGGGGTTAAGACACAGCCATGCTTCGTATGCTTGTGACATTGTTCGGCGCTTTGCTGATCTTTCTCGTGATCGGCGCGGGCGGTGTATTGTACGTGTTTCAACAATACGGCCGGGGCCTGCCGGATTATAAACAGCTGGCAACGTATGAACCGCCGGTCATGACCCGGGTGCACGCCGGCGATGGCCGGTTGCTCGCCGAATATGCCGTCGAGAAACGCGTCTTCGTACCGATCAAGGCTATGCCGAAGCAAGTTATTCAGGCGTTTTTATCGGCCGAGGATAAAAACTTTTATTATCACCCCGGCATTGATTTTTTTGGCATCATCCGCGCGGCTATCACCAATTTAAAAAACCTCGGAAAATCCCGGCGCTTAGTCGGTGCTTCGACCATCACGCAGCAAGTTGCAAAGAACTTTTTGTTGAGCAGCGAGGTTTCATGGCATCGCAAAATCAAAGAAGCAATTTTGGCCTTTCGAATGGAGCGGGCATTCAGCAAAAATCGCATCCTCGAACTTTATCTGAACGAAATTTATCTCGGGTTCGGTTCTTACGGTGTGGCGGCTGCGGCGCTTAACTATTTCAATAAATCGTTAGGTGAGCTCAGTGTTGCCGAAGTCGCATTTTTGGCGGCCTTGCCGAAGGCGCCAAACAATTATAATCCAATAAAAAAACCCGATGCTGCGAAAATTCGCCGTGATTGGGTTGTCCGGCGAATGATGGAAGATGGAGTCATCACCGCCGAGGAGGCGGCTCAGGCCAAGGCGATGCCGCTTGAAATTCGCAAGCGTTCGCAAACACAATTTGTGACGGCAGCGTATTTTGCCGAAGAAGTCCGAAAAGAACTGGCGGCCCGCTATGGCGAAGATCAACTTTACAAAGGCGGCCTGTCGGTGCGCACGACGGTCAATCCAAAACTGCAAGAACTCGCCGATAAAGCATTAAGGGACGGCCTTATCGCTTATGACCGCCGGCACGGATGGCGGGGCCCGGTCGCGCAGATCACCGTCGGCCCAGGGTGGTGGAGTGATCTGGCAAAAGTACCGCCGCCGAAAGGCGGCGAGCATTGGCAATTAGCGGCGGTCATGAGCGTTGATGCCAAGCGCGCGTATATTGGCTTTGAGGATAATTCACGGGCGCAAATACCGCTGTCAGAACTGAAGTGGGCCCGGGCTTGGCAGAAAGAACAACGGCGGGGTCCGCCGGTTCGGCACCCAAAGCAAGTGTTAAAAAAAGGCGACGTTGTGTTGGTTGAAAAAGTTAAAGTGGATGCCAAAGGTAATCCCTATGCCAATTCAACGTATGGACTGCGGCAAATGCCCGAGCTTGAGGGCAGTATTGTCGCGCTCGATCCGCATACCGGACGGATCCTTGCGATGACGGGCGGTTATTCGTTTGAGCGCAATCAATTTAACCGGGTGACACAGGCGATGCGCCAACCGGGATCAGCGTTTAAACCTTTTGTTTATTTAGCCGCGCTGGATGAGGGGTATACGCCGTCGACCTTGATATTGGATGCGCCGTTTGTCATTGATCAGGGGCCCGGCTTGCCGAAATGGCGGCCTGCTAACTATACGAAAAAATTTTACGGCCCGAGTACGATGCGGTTGGGAATTGAGAAATCCCGGAACCTCATGACGGTCCGTTTGGCACAAACCATCGGCATGGAAAAAATCGCGGCTTATGCCAAACGGCTCGGCATTATGGAGAATATGGAAAAACGTTTGGCGATGTCATTAGGCGCGGGGGAGACGACCTTGCTGAAAATAACGGCTGCTTACGCGATGATGGTGAACGGCGGGCGATATATCACGCCGACATTAATTGACCGTATTCAAGACCGTCATGGCCGCACGGTTTTCCGTCATGATCGCCGTCCATGTCAGGATTGCCGTGCTTCGTTTTGGACCGGCCAAACCGTGCCGCAAATTCCCGATACCCGCCAGGCGGTGACATCACCGGCGAGTGCGTATCAGGTCGTTTCCATGCTGCAAGGGGTTGTGGAGCGGGGTACGGGCCGGAGCATTAATGAGATTGGTAAGCCGCTGGCTGGTAAAACCGGCACGACTAACGAAAGCCGAGATGCTTGGTTTCTTGGATTTTCACCTGACTTGGCTGTCGGGGTTTATACCGGTTTCGACCAACCGCGAACCCTCGGTAAGAAGGAGCAAGGGGCTTCTGTCGCGGCGCCCATCTTTAAAGACTTTATGGCTGGCGCCCTAAAAGGCAGCCCGGCAATTCCCTTTCGTATTCCGCCCGGCATTCGTTTGGTGCGGGTTAACGCATCATCCGGCCGCCTTGCCGGTCCAGCGGACCGCCGGGTCATTCATGAGGCGTTCAAGCCCGGCACCGTCCCCAGCGGACAGTCAACCGTGCTTGAAGGGGTGACCTCTGAAAACAATTCCGCCGCACCGGCGGCTGGCACCGGCGGCCTCTATTAACAGAGGCCGGCGGCGTATGTTCAAATCCACGATATGCACAAGTATTCGGCTCTGCCGGTGGTCTATTAGCGTGCTGGCTTTTGCCGTAGCAGGTTGCCAAACCATTGCACCGATATCGGATCAGCCATGCCTTCAAGCATCATCTTGTTGGGATATGTACACATTATCCAATGGTCTGCGGATGCCCCATTACCGGACTTATTCGTTGATGCATAAAAATTTGAAAGTTACCCGCGCCGTTGTCGTCATTCACGGGAATGGCCGAAATGCCGATAGTTATTTTAACCGCATGGTTGAAGCGGCGGTAATGTCTGAGGTGGTTCCCCATACACTGGTCGTGGCACCGCATTTTACGATCGATATCGATTCGCTAACGCGCGATGATCATGAGGCGTATTGGCGGGGAAGCAATCACTGGAAGCGCGGCAATCAGTCGGTAAGGCGCAATGGAAAACGTATCAGCTCGTTTAAAGTAATTGATGAAATACTGGTGAGTCTGACAAACCGCCGCCGGTTTCCGAATTTAAAGAAAATCGTGATTGCCGGACATTCCGCCGGCGGACAATTTTTACAGCGCTATGTCGCCGGGCACCCTGAGGTGAAAAACGGCAAAGCGATTCCGATCCGTTATGTAATTGCCAATCCGGGACGTTATTTTTATTTTAACGGATATCGCCCGGCGCCTGATTTCAACGGCAACTTCATGTTGCCGAAGAATATCGGTGATTGCGACTACAACCGCTATGAATACGGCATGGAGCGGCGCAATCGATATTTGAACCAAGTTTCGGTAAAAACCTTAATTGACCGGTATCG
>CALINB010000230.1 GCA_938045325.1 uncultured Rhodospirillales bacterium
GGTATATTCATCCTTTAAATTCTTCCTTTATACATTGCTTGGCTCGGGTCTCATGCTGCTGGCCATTCTCGCCATGTTCTTCAAGGCGGGCACGACGGATATCCCGACACTCATGAAGTATAGTTTCCCGGTCGGCATGCAAACCTGGCTATGGTTGGCGTTTTTCGCCTCCTTCGCCGTGAAGGTGCCGATGTGGCCGGTTCATACCTGGTTGCCGGATGCCCACGTGGAAGCACCGACGGCGGGTTCGGTTATTTTGGCTGGTGTCTTACTGAAATTCGGCGGTTATGGATTCATACGTTTTTCACTGCCGATGTTTCCTGATGCAACGGTTGAGTTTGCACCGCTGATTTTTACCCTCAGTGTCATTGCGGTGATTTACACCTCGCTTGTCGCTTTGGCGCAGGAAGATATGAAAAAACTCATTGCTTATTCTTCGGTTGCCCATATGGGCTTCGTCACGGTCGGTGTGTTTACCTTGAATGTTCAGGGCATCGAAGGGGGCATTTATCAAATGCTGAGCCACGGTATCGTGTCGGCGGCTTTGTTCTTGGTCGTTGGCGTGGTTTATGACCGTTTGCATTCGCGAGACATTGCGACTTACGGCGGGCTTGTATACCGGATGCCGGTGTACGCTCTTGGCTTTATGATATTTATGTTGGCTTCGGTCGGCCTGCCGGGAACGGGTGGTTTTGTCGGCGAGATCTTAGTCCTAGTCGGCGTTTTTCAAGTGAATGCTTGGGTTTGCGCCTTGATCGCGACGGGCGTCATCCTTGGTGCTGCTTACATGCTGTATCTCTATCGGCGAGTGATCTTCGGCGAGCTCACAAAAGATAATCTTAAGAAGATAAAGGACTTGAGTCCTCGGGAGATCGCCGTGTTTGCGCCTCTCATCATTCTCGTATTTTGGATGGGGATTTACCCCAGCTCGTTCCTCGATGTTATGCACGTTTCGGTCGAGAATCTTGTTCAACAAATGAAAGTGGCCCAGTCCGCGAGCGGCGCCATGCTCGCAGCCCAATAAATAGAGGAAGCCACCATGTTACCCGCATCGATCCCCAACTTAGCACCGGCGATACCAGAATTATTTCTGGTAACCGTAGCCATGGCGTTGTTGATGCTCGGTGTCTTCCAAAATGTCGGTGTAAAAAGCAAAGAAGTCGAAACGGAAGCCAAAAATTCCCGGATGGTGACCAACCTTGGAATTTTAACGCTATTGCTGACGTTGGTGCTGTTATGGCCGGTCGTTTCCGGCGGGCGCATGATCGTATTCAATGAGCTCTTTATTACGGATCCATTCGCGGTCTTTTTTAAATTTTTTGTTTTGATTGCTTCGGCGCTGACCTTGGTCATTGCGCAACGGTACCTCGAAAGTCATGGCATTGCCCGATACGAGTTTTGCGTGCTGGTCCTGTTTGCCAGTATCGGCATGATGATGATGATCTCGGCCAATGATTTGATCTCTCTCTATCTTGGCCTTGAGATGCTTAGCTTGTCGTTATACGTGCTAGCCGCGTTTCAGCGGGAAGATACCCGTTCTACAGAGGCGGGGCTTAAATACTTTGTCCTGGGCGCGCTCGCTTCAGGCATGCTGCTCTACGGCAGCTCGTTGGTTTATGGCTTTACCGGCACGACGAATTTCACCCAGCTTGCGATTTTCTTTGCCGAACAGCAAGGGCAGGCACCTGGTGTCGGACTTATCTTCGGGCTTGTCTTTATCATAGCGGGCCTTGCCTTCAAAGTTTCGGCCGTGCCGTTTCATATGTGGACGCCGGATGTTTATGAGGGCGCCCCGACACCGGTCACCGCTTTTTTTGCTGTTGGACCAAAGCTCGCGGCCATAGCGCTATTCCTGCGTGTCATGATCGGGCCCTTTGGCGACCTTTTGGCACAATGGCAGCAAATCATTGTCTTTATCTCCTTGGCGTCAATGGTGCTCGGCGCTTTTGCTGCGATCAACCAACGCAATATTAAACGGCTGATGGCCTACAGCTCAATCGGTCATGTCGGGTATGCCTTAATCGGTATTGCCGTCGGTAATGAGGTTGGTGTCCGGGGCGTATTAATTTACATGGCGATCTATCTTGTCATGAGCATCGGTACCTTTGCATGCATCCTTTGCATGCGTCAAAGTCATCGTATGGTCGAAGACATTGATGACTTGGCTGGATTATCGAAAACCCATCCAATGCTGGCCTTTGCCTTTGCCATATTTATGTTTTCAATGGCCGGCATTCCGCCGCTGGCCGGATTCTTCGGTAAACTCTACATTTTCCTCGCCGCGATCGAGGCCGAGCTTTATTTGCTGGCCGTTATCGGCGTTTTAAGCAGCGTCGTTGCCGCCTTTTATTATCTTCGGATCATTAAGGTGATGTATTTTGATGATGTCGTTGAGCCTTTGGATCAATCCATTGGCCCTGAAATCCGTTGGGTTTTGGCTGGCACGAGTATTGCCGTCTTGTTATTTTTTGCTTTCCCCGGCCCGCTGCTAAATAGCGCACAAATGGCTGCGAAAGCTTTGTTCGCTGGATGATGAACGACCTCCAGCTGCCTGGATTGTTTTCTCTCATTGCCTACGATTCCATTGATAGTACCAATGAGGAAGCCAAACGTCTTGCTGAAACCGGTGCGGCGCACGGCACCCTGGTCTGGGCTCAATCCCAAGAACAAGGTCATGGCCGGCGCGGCCGGTCATGGGTCTCAGATCCAGGAAATCTATATTGCTCGTTTATCCTGAAGCCCGATCGTCCGGTCCATGAAGCATCGCAGTTGAGTTTTGTTTTAGCTGTTAGTGTTGCGAAAACAATAGATAAGCAATTTCAGAATCAAAACATCGCCAATCATGTTCAATGCAAATGGCCCAATGATGTTTTGATTGGTGGTAAAAAAGCCTCAGGAATTCTTCTTGAAATGATTCCCCGTAACAACCATGACCAAGCCAGCATCGTTGCTGGTATCGGTGTCAATATCGAACATTTTCCCACTAATACTGAATTTCAGGCGACATCGCTAAAAGCAGAGGGTTTGAGTGACGTCAGTACCGAGAGCTTTCTTGAAATGTTGTGCGATCAATTTTCGCGTTGGTATGCCATCTGGCTGACCGAGGGGTTTCAAACAATTCGCCAAGCCTGGCTCGACAAGGCCTTTGGTTTTGGTGAAACGGCGACGGTTCGTCTGGCGACGGAAACGTATTCCGGTGTCTTTGAAACCCTTGATCCGCAGGGTTCTTTAATCCTTAACGATCACGGGAACCGTCGACATATTGCCGCGGGTGATGTTTACTTCGACCCATCGGTTCGACAAATAGCGGATTAATCGGGCATGTTGCTTGCCATTGATTCAGGAAACACCAACATCGTTTTTGCCATCTTTGATGATGACGGCGAGAAACGTGGTGAATGGCGCGCGTCGACCAATGCCGATCGCACAGCCGATGAATATAGTGTTTGGCTATCGCAATTAATGGAAGAGAACGGATTAAAACGAAGCGATATCGACGCCGCTATTATTGCGACTGTTGTTCCGGCGACGTTGTTTTCTTTGAAAAGTCTTTGTCAGCGGTATTTTTCTTGCGATCCATTAACGATTGGTGACGCCAATATTGACCTTGGTATAGACGTTTTGGTCGATCACCCGAGCGAAGTGGGCTCGGACCGTCTTGTAAACGCTATCGCAGCGCATGATGCACATGGCGGCCCGTTAATCATTCTCGATTTCGGCACGGCGACAACATTTGATGTCATTGATCAAAATGGTAATTACTATGGCGGGGTTATAGCGCCGGGTATTAATTTATCATTGGAAGCCTTGCATCAGGCGGCGGCGCAATTGCCACGCGTAGCCGTCAGTAAACCGGATTCGGTTATCGGTAAAAGCACAGTGCCGGCGATGAAATCCGGTATTTTTTGGGGCTATGTCAGCATGATTGAGGGCATGGTTCGGCGTATCGAAGAAGAATTCGGTGCTAAAATGAACGTTGTTGCAACCGGGGGGCTGGCATCGTTCTTTTTAAACGCGACTGACTGCATTTCCGCCGCTGATCCGGACTTGACGCTCAAAGGGCTTTACCTCATTCACAAACGAAACGCCTAAATGACACGCAAGAAGGCCGATGAACTCGTATTCCTGCCATTAGGCGGAGCTGGCGAGATCGGTATGAACTTAAATTTGTACGGCTATGGTCTGCCGGATCAGTACCGGTGGATTATGGTCGATTTGGGCGTCACCTTTGGCGACGGTTTTCCGCCGGGCGTGGATGTCATTATGCCGGACCCCGGTTATATCGTCGAACGGCGAGAACGCCTCGATGCGTTGGTGTTAACCCATGCCCATGAAGATCACTTAGGCGCGGTACCTTATCTTTGGGAACGGTTAAGGTGCCCGATTTACGCGACGCCGTTTACGGTGTCGATATTAAAACGGAAACTTCATGAAGCCGGACTCCTCGATGAGGTTCCAATTCATGAAATTGAGCTCAGCGGGCGGTTCTCGATTGGTGAATTTGATTTGGAATTGATCACACTCACGCATTCCATACCGGAGCCTAACGCCATCGCCATTCGAACACCGGTTGGCACTGTGATGCATACGGGGGACTGGAAACTGGATCCTGGCCCCGTTATCGGTGAGGTTACGGACGAGGCGGCTTTGCGTCGTGTCGGCGATGACGGGGTGCTTGCCATCGTGTGCGACTCGACTAACGTGTTTCAGCCGGGGACATCCGGCTCGGAAGAGGATTTGTTGAGCAGTCTTCAAGATATCATCTCAAAATGTACCCAGCGGGTGTTGGTCACGTGTTTTGCATCGAATGTCGCGCGGCTCGAAACCATTGCAAAAGCCGCGCAAGCAAACGGCCGTGATGTCGTCCTTGCCGGTCGTTCTTTAAAACGGTTTGTCGAGGCGGCCCGTGAAAACGGTTATTTACGCGATGTACCGGCGTTTCTGGATGAAGAAGACGCTGGATATTTACCAGAGGATAGATGCTTGATCATCTGCACCGGTAGCCAGGGTGAGCCACGCGCGGCACTGTCGCGGATCGCGAGCGGCGATCATCCGCGTGTTTCCATATCCCAGGGCGACACGGTTATCTGTTCCTCGAAAATCATACCGGGAAATGAGATTCCCATCAGCAGGGTTCATAATGAACTCGCCAGGCGGAAAATAGACGTAATTACCGAGGACGAAGCATTTGTTCATGTGTCAGGTCACCCGAACCGGGATGAGTTGGTGCAAATGTACGATTACATTCGGCCGCAGGTTTCGATACCGGTTCACGGCGAAACCCGCCATCTTCATGAACACGCAAAGCTAGCTAAAACATGTCAGGTGCGAACGGTTCATGTGCCGGAAAACGGCTCGTTGATCCGGCTGGGGCCGGGGGAATCCGGTATTGTTGATTCTGTGCCGTCGGGGCGTTTGATGCTGGAGGGCAATCGGGTGGTACCGATTGACGGTTCTTTAATGCGCAGCCGTCAGCGTGCGCTCTATAATGGCGTGGTTACGGTTTCGATTACACTGGATTCAAATGGAAAATTCCTGGCAGATCCGCTGATATCGACTGTCGGATTGCTAGAAGACGAAGATAAGGATTTCGATTTGATGATCCCCGATATAGCCGAAGCGGCCGTCAAAAGGCTGCCTCTGAAAGAACGGCGGGATGATGCCAGCGTTCATGAAGCCGTGAGGATTGCGGTCCGGCGGGCTTTTCGCGAGACTTTAAAAAAGAAACCCGTCACTATGGTTCATGTCAGTCGTGTTAATAAAAAAATTGAGTAAGAAATGAAAATTGGAAACTTAAATCATGTCGCTATCGCGGTTCCGGACTTGGGCGCGGCCCGAGATCTGTACCGCGATCAATTTGGCGCCGAGGTTTCGGAGTTTGTGCCGATGCCTGAACAAGGTGTTACAACCGTGTTTGTAACGCTCGGCAATACGAAAATTGAATTGTTGGAAGCGCTGGGGGAAAAATCACCCATTGCAAACTTTATTGAGCGCAACCCGAATGGTGGCATTCATCATGTCTGCTATGAGGTGGACAATATCATGGATGCGCGGGACCAGCTTAAAGCGGACGGTGCGCGTATATTAGGTGATGGGGAACCGCGTGTCGGAGCGCATGGTAAAAAAATACTGTTTCTGCATCCAAAAGATTTTTACGGCACATTAATCGAGTTGGAAGAAGTTTAATGAGTGTTACCGGTTCAATTGCCGTTTTTGTCATTATGTGGTGGCTCATATTTTTTATGGTCCTACCCATCGGCTCGCGTGAAGTCATCGATCACGATGATGTTCTGCAAGGTCAAGATGCC
>CALINB010000231.1 GCA_938045325.1 uncultured Rhodospirillales bacterium
TTCACCGGTTGCGAAATCCGCCTCGATTTCGTCGCCCTGCTCGACCATGGTTGTAATATCCTGGCAACCATCCAAAACTCTGAGCCCACAGCCCAGTGCAGCCCGGTAAGCCAAAAAAGGCATCGATTCACATAAAAGGCCCATCCCCAGGGCATGCATGCCAATATAGCCGTTCATTTTCGGGCCCATGCCGAAATTCTTTCCGGTGACGATAATATCCCCGTCCTTAGCTTCTTTATGAAATCCGGGGCGAATCATCTCGAATAATTCGGGAATGATGTCTTTTGGGTCGAAATAACGGCCATTGACCAGCCATTCGGGCACGACGCCGTCCAAATGAGGCACGTTATCGCCGAATTTGTGGCACGTTCCGCGCAGACGCCATTGAAAATCATCAGCCATAAAATGTCCTCACAGCAGATCGCGCGGATCGGTGATTTTACCGTTGATCGCCGATGCCGCGACGGTGGCCGGCGAGCCGAGATACATGTCGGCGTCACGCGATCCACGGAAACGGCCGCGTTCGTTTGCCGAAGCGGTCGAGATTGAAGCCTCACCATCTTGAAGCGGGCCGAGTGGATTGCTCGAACAGAGCCCGCAGCCTGCCGGCAGCACGAAGACACCGGCATCGAGTAATATTCCCATCAACCCTTCTGCGGTTAAGCGTTTTAACGAGTCTTCCGTACCGGGAACGACGAACATCCGCACGCCGGGTGCCAAGTGCTTACCTTCTAATAGTTTCGCTGCCGTTACGAGATCGTCCCACATGCCGGAGCCGCAACTACCTATGAAGGCATGCTGAATGGGTGTGCCGGCAACTTCGGATAAATTAACTGAATTAGCAGGACTACCGGTAACCGCAATTTGCGGTTCAAGACCGGAAATATTGATTTCGATGTCGCCGTCGAACTCAGCATCTTTATCGCTGTAAACGGGTTCGAACGGATGTTCGGCTCGCTCTTCGGCATAGGCGATGATTTCTTCGGACGGTGGAACGAATACCGCATAGGCGCGCACTTCCGTCGGCGAGTTGGTCAGCGCGACCCGTTCCGATAACGAAAATTGTTCAAGATCGCCGGCAAATTCGAGGACCCGGTAATCCATTTCCGCTTGCAGAAACCCGCCGTCTTTCAAACCGGAAGCGAGATAAAACCCGATATCGCGGGCATAGACGCCTTTCGGCAGCGTCCCTTTTAGAGAAACACGCAACGTGCTGGGCACTTTCGTCCAAACCGTACCGGTCGCGAGCACGGTGATGATCTCGGCGCCTACGCGAAACCCGATGGCACCGATGCCCCCGACGCTCGTGCAATGGCGGTCGTTATCAAAATAGAACGTCCCTGGCGTGACAATGCCCCGTTCCATCGGAAACAGGTGGCCATGTCCGCCCTGCCCGGCATCGTAAAACCGCTTCACGCCCCACGCCTTGGCGGCTTCGCGGTTCTTTTGAATGCGTTCGATGGAGCGTTCGGATAATTGAATGACTTCGTGATCGGTTACGAAAATCAGCTTATCCGGATCGTGAACCCGGGTGATCCCGAGGTTATCGAGCTGCTCTTTGCTCGGCGAGACGAGACCATCATGAACGAGAATAAAATCCGGCTTCGGATAAATGATATCGCCCGGCTTCACGGTGTCTTTGCCGCTGGCGCGGGCGAGGATTTTTTCGACCGCGGTCATGCCCATGATGAAGTTCCTGATCGTTTGTCGGTCAACTGAAACGCTTTTGGATCTTAATGAATTTCGGCCGCATCGCCGATAGCCTTAACTAGCTTATCGAAGTCGAAATCAGGTTGTTGTGAAGCCTTGATCAGCACGGCTTCGCGCCGGGAAATAAGATCAGCCGTTTCCGGAATTCTTCGCGCCGCGTCAGCGGACGGGATGACAACGGCGCCTTGGCGGTCGGCGTGAATGAGATCACCGGGTTTGACCGTCATACCGGCCACGGTGACTTCGACGTCCATCGCAACGGTGTGAACATAGGCATGTGACGGTGCTTCCATTTTGGCCAATAGCTGAAAGCCTTCAGCGCAATCGGGAATATCACGGATCGAGCCGCTGGTAACAGTGCCAACACAGCCCAATCCTTTGTGAACATTTGATTGAACTTCGCCCCAAAATGCACCGTAGCCAGGGATGGGATCGATATCTTGCAGCAAAACGACTGACGGTGTCGGGCCGCCGGTCGCGACGTATTCATACCAATCCGTGCGTTGTTTTTTTGCGTCGGCCGAACCGAAGTCGTAGGGCTCCATCGACTTTGTCGTGCCGGTTCGAGCATAGCCGACAATCGGCGGCAGTTCAGGCCGGGCGCAGAACAATTGTTCGACCGTATAACCGTACCCCCGGCGTTCGGGCACAATCAACTCTAAGGCATTACAGACCGTCGGTGTATCGTACCGGCGCAAGGCGTCCAATTCTTCTTGGGTTAAAGGTGCTTCTGACATGTCTTTTCATCCCTTGTTCTGATCAAGCCCAATTTGGCGAAAATTGTAAAAGCGCCCATCCCCGGGAGATAGGCGCTTTAATCGTTAAATGGTCGGAGCGACTGGATTTGAACCAGCGACCCCTACACCCCCAGTGTAGTGCGCTACCAGGCTGCGCCACGCTCCGATCGATTAACCATACCGCAAGTGAGTCATTTCGGCATGCCAAATCGGGGGCACTATACGCAGGAGACCTGCCCTGTGCAATCGATGTGCGGTGTAAGCCGGAACCGGTTATTTTGCGGGGGGATTGCCGAGCAGCGCCCGAAGTTCCTCGAGTTCCGTGAGGAGTGTTTGCAGGGTTTGGCGTATTTGAGGATCCAATGCCACTGAATCGGCTTTTTGTACGGGCGCGACAGCAGCGATGGGCTGCTTTTTTGATTTTGCCGTCTCATCTGCCGAAATGATTGTTGGCGTGGATTTGTTAAGAAGTTTTTGTACACCTTTGATGGTGTAGCCTTCGACATACAAGAGTTCGCGAATGTGCTTAAGTAGCGCAACATCTTCCGGACGGTAATAGCGGCGTCCGCCGCCTCGTTTCAAAGGCTTAACGCTGGAAAATTTTGTTTCCCAAAAACGGAGGACATGCTGAGGAAGATCTAATTCGGCAGCTACTTCGCTGATCGTACGAAAAGCGGCGGCCGATTTCTTGCCGCGAGAGGCAGAAACCTTATTCTCAGCCGGTACCGCCATAATCAGATGGGCTGTCCGGGACGGCGGTGTTCGTTAATGCGGTTTTTCAGGACCTGGGAGGGCCTAAAGACCAAGACCTTGCGCGGTAAAATTGGCACTTCCTGGCCAGTCTTCGGATTACGGCCGATACGCTGACCTTTTTGACGTACGGAAAAGCTGCCGAAAGATGAAATCTTGACGGTTTCACCCCGGGATAAAGCGTCGGAGACAAGATTGAGGACAGATTCGAGAAGATCGGCCGATTCATTTCGTGACAGCCCGACTTCCTGATAAACCGATTCCCCTAATTGTGCGCGTGTGATTGTTCGGCCCATTTTTATAATCCTTTATTCATCCTCCCGGTTATAGGGTAAAGCCTATCGTTCAACGAAAGTTGCGTCAATATCAAAGGGATGAAAGATTTATTTCACACGACTTGAGAGGTAATGCCGGTTACTGGCGTTTAAAACCGGCTACCAGCCAACCAAGGCTGCTCCCCAGGTAAAACCGCTGCCCATGGCCTCCATGAGAACCAGATCACCCCGTTGAATGCGGCCATCCTTAACGGCAACATCGAGCGCCAAGGGAATGGACGCTGCGGAGGTGTTGGCGTGCTTATCGACAGTAACGACGACACGATCAGTCGGCATTTTCAATTTTTTCGCCGTACTATCGATGATGCGCTTGTTCGCTTGGTGCGGCACAAGCCAATCAACGTCTTCATAATTCAGATTGTTGGCTTCAAGAGCTTCATCGACGATGGACGATAAATTCTGCACGGCATGGCGAAAGACTTCCCGCCCCTCCATTTCAACCTTACCGACTGTGCCCGTCGAGGCCGGTCCGCCGTTGGCCTGAAGAAGCTCAACATGATTACCGTCGGAATGAAGGTGGGTCGACAAGATACCCCGATGTTTATTGCTGTGCTTATCACTGGGGTCGGCGGCTTGCGTGTCTTCAAAAGCCCGTAAAACAACGGCCCCAGCCCCGTCGCCGAACAGAACACATGTACTGCGGTCTTCCCAATCCACTAGTTTTGTGAAGGTTTCCGCACCAATCACGATAGCTGTTTTTGCCTGACCCGTTTTAATAAAGTTATCGGCAATAGAAAGGCCATAAATAAAACCGGAGCAAACGGCTTGCACGTCGAACGCGGCGCCGTTTTTCAAGCCCAGCATCGATTGAACTTTTGTCGCCGTTGCGGGAAATGTTTTATCCGGTGTTGCTGTCGCAAGAATGACGAGATCAATATTGGCGGCATCGACATCGGCATGCTCTACGGCATTACTTGCGGCCTTGAATGCCAAGTCAGACGTCAACTCACCGTCGGCAACGATATGGCGCTGCTTGATGCCGGTACGCGAATATATCCACTCGTCTGAAGTGTCGAGGTCCTCGGCGAGCTCGTCATTGGTAAGAATTCTTTCGGGTAAGTAAGAGCCACAGCCTATAATTTCTGAACGAACACTCATCCGTTAGCGACCACTCTTTGTTGTTCTTGTGCCATGACTTCTCCTAGTTTGGCATAGTCTTTTTTGATGTCTTCATTTACGCCTTCGGTAATTAGTTGAACGGCAACGCGAATGGCGTTGGCAAATCCAAAAGCATCCGTTCCGCCATGACTTTTAACGCAAATGCCGTTTAAGCCGAGAAGCATAGCACCATTATAGCGGCGTGGGTCCAAATGTGTTCGAAGTTGGTTTAGGGCCGGTTTGGCCATGAGGGCACCGAGGCGGGCCGCCCATGAATCCAGCAAGGCCTGTTTGAGGAAAAAAGTGTACATTTTGGCGGTTCCCTCAATGGTTTTGAGGGCCACATTACCGGTAAACCCATCGGTGACGATGACATCAACCGTACCCGCACCGATATCGTCACCTTCGACAAATCCGTAAAAATGGATGGGCAGCGTCGATTCTTGGAGAATCGAAGCCGCCTTTTTGACGTTCTCGTTCCCCTTAACCCCTTCAACGCCAATGTTGAGCAAGCCGATCGAAGGCTGTTCGTGGTCTAAAATATTGCGTGCAAACACCTCCCCCATCACAGCAAACTGAACAAGATGGTTCGCGTTGCATAACACGTTGGCACCAAGATCGAGCATGACCTTTTCGCCTTGTTGCGTCGGCAAGCACGCCGCAATTGCGGGACGGTCGATCCCCGGCAATGTTTTTAAAACAAACTTCGCCATGGCCATCAGGGCACCGGTGTTGCCGGCGGAAATAATGCCGTCGGCTTCACCATCAGCGACGGCATTAATCGCTAAACGCATGCTCGATTTGCGGCCGGCACGCAGCGCGATAGCTGGTGCCGTTTCATTTGTCACAACTTCATCTGTATGACGAATTTGAGAAACCCCTTTGACAAGCGGAAATCGTTCCAAGATAGGGGCGATTTTTTGTTCGTCACCGAACAGCAGATAATTTACGTCTGGCAGCTGTTTAAGCGACGTGTTCACACCAGCAATCACCACGTTTGGTGAATTATCACCACCCATGGCGTCTAGTGAAATCGTTAAACGTTTAGACAAAAGAGGATTCCCCCTGTGTCCGAGGAAAGTCCTTTAAGCGGCGTCCGTCGCCTCTGTGACCTCTCGGTCTTTGTAGTAGCCGCAGGCCGGGCAAACATGGTGAGGTTGTTTGAGTTCGCCGCAGTTCGGGCACTCTTGATGGGCTGACGCCGATATGGCGTCGTGCGACCGGCGCTGGTTGCGGCGGGAACGGGTAATTTTACTCTTTGGCACGGCCATGGGCGTGTCCTCATGATTTACGTTTTAAATTGGAGCGAAAGTGCAGGACTAGATAACGAATAATACCCGGAACGGCAAGAAACTTACTGTTATTTTTGTTTAGGTTCTTTGAGCCGGGCAAGCGCGGCAAAAGGCCCGCTCGACGCCTCGGAATCTGCCTCAGATGGCTGGTTTTCCGCAGAATCACTGGAAAAACCGGTAAATTCGCTGCCTGGAGCGCGGGGAAATGGATCGATTTCGAGCCCCAGCTGTTCGGCAACAATCTCACCAAAATCAATTTTTCCATCAATGATTGGCTCCGGTTCATCGTCATCGGTCTCGCTAAGATCAATTTCAAGAGGCGAATCTGATGCAGATACATTTGTCAAAAATTTCCTTACGATGGATGCGTGAACGCTTGCGGGTAACGGTTTAAGTGTAACGACACAGGTCTGCACAAATTCGGCATCCAAGCTTCCTTGTACGCAAACGCTTCCTGCTGCTTGATCGACAGTTAAATGAAGTTTCGCCGTTAATGAGTCTAAACTTTCCAAATCAAAACGTTTTGCTAATGCGTCGGCCTCTTCTCGTGCCGCTTCAAGTGACAGGTCACTATCACCGTCGCTCAGTTTTCTAACTTCATAAATTCTGTAAAATTCAGATTTTATCATAATACATGCGGTTATTGGGTAGCGAATTCAACATGACCATGCATAAGTGCCGCTGTAGTCTGCCTACTTAAGGCCTTGGCCTGCCTCAAAACATAGTCAGCCATGAAGTCCAAATGCTCGTCATTTGTTTCTTGATGACGGTATAAATTTCGATCCAATGCTTGTTTTAGTTCGCTTTTTGATTCAAGCGCCTTTTCATAAGCGACGAGACGGCCTTGAAAAGCAGCCGTCATCTTCTTAATTTTTTTTCCGACGCTTAAATCACCCACCCCCATTTCTCTCAAATTTTGATCCATATCAGCGAAGAGTAAATCAAATAGCCTTTGGCTTAATTTAGCTGTTTGTTGTGGATCTGATTTAAGACGGTGTAAGACAAGAAATGTATGCAAAACGATCATATCGAAACGTCCGTCGACGGTATCCGGGACACCTAATTTCAAATAGAATCCGGGTGAACGGGCGTGCAAAACGATTTGTTCATACAACCGGTGGGCCGCTGTTTTTTCCGGCGAGCGAATAAATAGATCTAATATTTTCAATGACTTACCCGATTGTTATAAAAAATTTGCCGTTCAATCGATGATTTACCTTCGAACTTATGCATAAAGTGACCTATATAACGAATGGAAACGCGAATAAAGTTTGGTAAAGCAAAAGCAGGCTCGTTCTTTGATGTTTGAATCGAAAAAGAAACAGATACGTGCCAAACGCTTTGCGGCTCAAGCCCTCGTTTTAATCGTCTCGGCGGCTATGATGAGCGCTTGTTCTTCACGTTTAACCGTCCATGGCAGCGTGGTTGACCCCGAAAGACTGGCTGAAGTTAAGCCCGGTGAAATGACGCGCCGGGAAGTTCAGGAAATTTTGGGCTCCCCTTCCAGTAAAGCCGTGTTTGATAAGGAATCTTGGTATTACGTGAGTTCGCGCACTGAATCGTTTGCTTTTTTTGAGCCGAAAATCACGGAACGAAAAGTCGTTATCATACGATTTAACAAAAAAGGCATCGTGGCGGACGTCGACAAACTCGATCTCAAAGACGGTAAAAAAATCGAGATTGTCGAGCGGGAAACACCGACGAAAGGCAAAGAGTACACTCTCATCGAGCAACTCGTCGGCAACGTCGGCAGCTACATGGGCCGGTTAAACAAGGCCGGTAGCGAAGGGGCGCAATAAACGCGCCCCTTTTTAAAGCCCTACGCTAATATCGCTAACAGTAAGATAGCGAC
>CALINB010000232.1 GCA_938045325.1 uncultured Rhodospirillales bacterium
CTAGCGGCCATTCGAAAGTTATCGGATGCGGGTGTGCCGGTGCGAGTGATGGCGGCCCCAATGATCCCGCATCTTAACGATGCCGAATTGGAGTCCATTCTCGACGCCGCGCATACCGCAGGCGCGCGGTTTGCCGCCTATACTTTGGTGAGGCTTCCGCTCGAGTTAAAGGAGCTCTTTGAAGAGTGGCTCGATACCCACTTCCCCGACAAGAAAAACCATGTGCTGAATCAATTGCGTGAGACCCGGTATGGACAGCTTTATGTTGCTGAGTTTGGCAAGCGTATGCGCGGCACGGGGGTCTATGCCGACTTGTTGCGCGAACGGTTTATCAAAGCCTGCCGGCGCTTAGGCCTGAACAAAAACCGTCACGCCGATATCAAACAAGCGCGGTTTTGCCCACCGCCCCGGCCGGGCGATCAGTTGAAGCTTTTATAAAAAACACTCCTACCGTGATCGCGTTGCTGCGGACAGCGTGGTAAACTCCGGCTATGGAAGCGGCTGCCCATCATTCGAATATCATCGGCATCGCCAGCGTCGTGTTGGCGGCCCTGGTCTGCGGGCTCGTTCTTGAGCGCCTGCGCCAACCGGCCATCGTCGGCTATATCCTGGCCGGCGTTATCCTTGGTCCGTCCGCTTTCGGATTGGTTGATGACCGGGCACAAATTGACACCTTGGCCGAACTGGGCGTGTTGATGCTTCTGTTCATGATCGGCATGGAGCTTTCCCTGCGTGTGTTTAAGCGGGTGTGGCGCTTGGCCGTGATGACGACGCTGATTCAAATCGGCGCATCGGTCGGCGTCATGTTGTTGCTTTCGAATTTATTCGGTTTGCCGTTTGGCTTGTCTTTGTTGCTTGGTTTAGTGGTGGCTCTCTCGAGTACGGCGGTGGCGATTAAAGTGCTCGAAACCATTGACGAACTGCATACCCGTGCCGGGCGCATTACCATCGGTGTCTTGATCGCACAGGATATTGCTGTCGTACCGATGCTGTTGATCATCGGGAGTATGGCCGATAAGGCTTTCAGCGCGTGGGATGTGATTAAAATCGCCGGTTCCATTGTTTTTATGGCGCTGCTGATCTGGTATTTATCCCGGCGCAAACGCATTCGCCTGCCGTTTGACCGCATGGTCGCCGGGCATGTGGATTTAAAACCCCTCGGTGCTCTCGCGTTTTGTTTTGGTGCCGCCGCCCTTTCCGGTTTGCTCGGCTTGTCGGCGGCTTACGGCGCATTTCTGGCCGGTCTCGTCATTGGCAACAGTCAGGAACGCCAGGCCATGCAGGAAGCGACAAAACCGATCGAGAGCATTTTGATGATGGTGTTTTTCCTCTCGATCGGCTTGCTGATCGATCTGCAGTATATGTGGGCTAACCTCGGTATTGTGTTGACGCTATTCTTCCTCGTGACCGTGTTCAAGACGGTCATGAATGTCGGCGTGTTACGCATGCTGGGTCAGACCTGGAATACGGCCTTCTTGGGCGGGATTATGCTTGCGCAAATCGGCGAGTTTTCGTTCTTGTTGTCCATTGTCGGTGTGCAAAGCGGCGTGATCGGGACCGATGACAGCCGGCTTGTCGTAGCGGTGACAGTCCTAAGCCTTTCTTTAAGTCCTGTTTGGGTCATTACCGCGCGTCGTTTACGGGTCTTGGCAATGGATGGAATTACCTCGGGCCGGGAAATCATGCGCTTAGTGTATGAACCGGAAACTGAATTCATTAGCGCTACCTTGGGTAATGCGAAAAGCATCACGGTCAGAACGGCGCGCATCTTACGCATTGTGATTAAGCGCCGGCGCAACCGCCGCCAGCGCGAAAAAGAAGAAGCAAAAATAACGACGGAACAAAAGGAAACAACTCAAACCACAGCCGATCCTGTTGCCTTGGAACCTGCTCCTGTGGCGGACATGGAACCGATCGGCCCTGTTGAAAAACCGGTTATCGAGTCTGAAGCCGAAATCATCGAGCCGCCAAAAAGCAAAGGCTAAGTAATGCCGGATTTATCTTACGAGAGTAATTTTAATGGTGCCGTCGCTGGAATCGATGAGGCGGGCCGTGGGCCATGGGCCGGGCCGGTCGTGGCCGCCGCTGTTATTCTGAACACACAAACCCTGCCACGGGAATTGATCACGGGACTTGATGATTCGAAAAAACTTACAAAACTAAAAAGAGAAACGTTGCATGCCCTAGTGCCTGAGCACGCCTCGATCGGTATCGGTATTGCGGAACCGGCGGAAATCGATTCGATCAATATCTTGCAGGCAACCTTAAGCGCCATGGCTCGCGCCTTGGGAGAGCTTGATCTTTTGCCGGTTCATGCGCTTGTCGATGGCAATCATGCGCCGGTATTGCCGTGCCCGGTGACGTGCGTCGTAAAAGGCGATTCAAAAAGCTTATCGATTGCGGCTGCTTCGATTGTTGCGAAGGTCGAGCGTGACAGATTAATGGGAGAACTGGCGCGGGCGCATCCGGGATATGGCTGGGAACGCAATGCTGGGTACGGCACGGCAGAACATCAAGCAGCCTTACAGCGGCTTGGTGTGACCCAGCATCATCGTCAAAGTTTCAAGCCCATACAAAAAATACTGCTTCAAGATATTGGGCATCATTAGCTGAAACCTGCTATATCTTGACTCGCCGATTCCCGCTAAGTTATTGAATCCATTTAGTTCTTGACCCGGACTCCCCCCTGAATCATGTTCGTTAAATAACTGGGCAATAAACCGGCGGACATCTACCTGGGGGCAGCATGGCGGGACGTCTCAAAGCGAAAACCAATCAAATTTATCA
>CALINB010000233.1 GCA_938045325.1 uncultured Rhodospirillales bacterium
GGCCAAAATACAGTTACCGGCGAATACTGCCGGGAATACGAAACCAAAATCAATGTCGGCGGAAAATCAGAAACGGCTCACGGCACCGCCTGCCGTCAAGCCGATGGCACCTGGCGCATCATAAAATAATTTAATCACTAAGAAACCGGCTTTAGATGGGACGGCAATTGGCCGTCCCTTTCTTTTTCGCCAGCCTCGAAGATCGCTTGCAGACTAATATCTGAAGATTTTTTCTCGCCTTCTAATAATTCTTTCAAATACGGCATTAAATTTTGCCGCCATGAATCAGTTGAAATGTCGAAATCAGTTGGATTGAATCCGATTTCGAGAGAACGCATCAATTCGTAAAGCGTAACATCTTTCAAGCGGCGCGCCAGGACCCAGGTATCGCTTGATGTATTTTCGATATATTTATTTTTGTGCAACGAGAATAGCATGCGCTCGACGGCTTCGGTGCCGAATTTCGTTTCCCGAACCATAGCAGTCGTTAAAACGCCCCGGCCCGTTTTGCCGGCCTCGAAAAGTTGCTGCAGGACGCCAACAGCCAGCACGAGCCGGCGGCCGGCGCGCAATCTGTTGGCCTGCACTTTAATGCCTTCCCGGCTCCGCCATTCTTCCAGCGATGACGTCAGCACAGCTCCTAAGAGAACGGCGGCCCAAGATAAATATGTCCAAACCAAAAATATCGGCACGACCGAAGCGGCACCATAAATTGTTTGGTAAATGGGTAAATTAGACACGTAGAGTGTCAGAACTTCCCGCAAGACAGCAAACATCACACCGGCCGTCACGCCACCAATCAGGGCGTTGGAAAACTTAATCGATCGGTTGGGAATGACCAAATAAAACAGCGTAAAAACAACGATCATGATCGCCGTCGGCGCGAATATCTTTAAAAAGCCCCCAACGCCGGTCAACGCTTCTCCACCGAGTGATTTTGTGAGCGCGAAGAAATAGGTGGATAAAGAAAAACTGGCGCCGAGCAGTAACGGGCCTAAGGTGAGCAACGCCCAAAAAACGAGGAGCCGGGGCAACAATGCCCGGGGGCGTATGACTCGGAAAATCGAATTTAAGGCCGATTCAATGGTCCCCAAAAGCAATACGGCAATTAAAGCCAAACCGATAATGCCGACGGCCGTCAATTTAGCCGTATTATCGACAAATTGATCAAAGTAATCACGCATCGCTTCCGCCGACGTCGGCAAAAAATTCTTAAATAAGACCGATTGGAATTCTTCACGAACGCCTTCAAAGACAGGAAAGGCGGCTAACATCGAAAATGCGATCGCGGTTAACGGCACAATAGCCAGCATCGAGGTATAGCTCAGTGAAGCGGCGAGCCGGAGGCAGTCGTTTTCAACAAACCGGTGCCACAGAAACCCGATGAAATGACGCGAGATTCGAACAAAATTCGCCCACGGAATGGTGGCAAAAAATCCAGTTTTTACGGCTTCTTCATCTCGATCTGACACAACGGCCTCTTTATGTTCAACAATGGAACCGCATAATCATACCCTGATCTGCGGTTACCGGCCAAACCACATTATTGACCCGTTCAGACACCCCGGAAATGCACAATTAACATGGTTAATTTAAGGTGCGATGGGTTTTGACTCAGCAGTGTTTCGTGTAGGATAGCCCTCACCTTTCAAAGGATTGATCAATCTCGAATTAAATAAAAGTGAGGCAAGAATGACAGCACCAGCACCCTTAATGGCAGGGAAAAAGGGTCTTATCGTTGGCGTCGCCAACGACCGTTCCATTGCATGGGGCATCGCAAAAACCGCGCATGCCCACGGTGCCGAACTCGCCTTTACGTATCAAGGGGATGCCTTGAAAAAGCGTGTCGAACCGTTGGCGCAATCAGTCGGTTCAGACATCGTTTTACAATGCGATGTCACAGACCTCGCCAGCATGGACCAAACATTCAATACAATTCAGGAAAAATGGGGTTCGTTGGATTTCATTCTGCATGCCGTCGCCTATTCAGACAAAGAACAACTAAAAGGCAAGTATCTTGATACAACACCGGAAAACTTCGAAAAAACGATGATGATTTCCTGCTACTCATTAACAGCTATGTGCCAACGCGCAGCCCCGTTGATGAAAGACGGTGGCAGCATACTGACACTGACGTACTTAGGCGGGGAAAAAGTCGTGCCCCATTACAATGTGATGGGTGTTGCCAAAGCTGCTCTTGAAGCAAGCGTCCGTTACTTAGCCGAGGATCTCGGGCCACAACAAATTCGCGTCAATGCTCTCTCTGCCGGTCCGATGAAAACACTGGCCTCATCTGGAATCGGTGATTTTCGCTATATTTTAAAATGGAACGAATTCAACTCACCCTTAAGACGTAACGTCAGCCTCGAAGAGGTCGGTAACGCCGGATTTTACTTGCTGAGTGATTTATCCGCTGGCGTGACAGGCGAAACGCATCATGTTGATTGCGGTTATCATATTGTCGGCATGAAAGCTGTCGACGCGCCCGATATTTCGACCGCTTAATAGAATTCGACGCGATTTCGTTCTCGTGATCTTGTAAAGAGCAACTGTTATGACCGGTAATACGTTCGGACATTTATTTCGTGTAACGACCTTTGGCGAAAGTCATGGGCCGGCGATCGGCTGCGTTGTTGATGGCGTGCCGCCACACATTCCCCTTGAGGAAGCCGACATCCAACTTTATTTGGATAAACGTAAACCCGGCCAATCAAAATTCACGACACAACGAAAAGAAAGCGACCGCGTTCAAATTCTATCTGGCGTTTTCGAAGGAGTAACCACCGGTGCACCGATTGGTTTGCTAATTGAAAACGAGGATGCGCGTTCTAAAGACTACAGTGAGATTAAAAATAAGTTCCGCCCCGGGCATGCTGATTACACATATCACAAAAAATACGGCATCCGCGATTACCGTGGTGGCGGCCGTTCCAGTGCGCGCGAAACGGCTATGCGGGTCGCCGCCGGGGCCATTGCCCGGAAAATTTTAGGCCACGATGTCATCATTCGCGGTGCATTGGTGCAAATGGGCCCTCACCAAATCGACCGTGCCCGTTGGGACTGGGATGCATGTGAAAAGAATCCGTTCTGGTGTCCCGATCCGCAAGCTGCCAAGGAGTGGGAGGCCTTCCTAGAGCAAGTTCGCAAAGCCGGATCTTCCGCGGGCGCCGTCATCGAAGTCGTCGCCTCGGGCGTCCCGGCCGGGCTTGGCGCGCCGTTGTTCGACAAGCTCGACGGTGAAATCGGCAAGGCTCTGATGAACATCCCTGCCGCGAAAGGCGTTGAGATCGGCGCCGGTTTCGCGGCCGCCT
>CALINB010000234.1 GCA_938045325.1 uncultured Rhodospirillales bacterium
TCAAGCCTGATGCTGCCGACTCTGAGGCTGGGTGGATCAATGTATTCATGACCATTTCATTACAGTATTATTAAAGTATTATAACAGTATAATTTCAGTAATGTTTCAATATTAATTCTAAATTTCACAATAAAGACAACCATTTGTTGTTGAAATCAAGTAAAAAATGTTTTATGTTTTTTTCAAATAAATAAAAGCACCTGGGCTGAATTTATGAACGTTATTGCCAAGCTCGATTATCGCTACCGGTCAATTTGGATTTCCGACATTCACTTAGGTACTTCTGGCTGCAAAGCCGACTATCTCCTCGATTTTCTCAAACACACTGAATCGGACTATTTATATCTCGTCGGCGATATTATCGACGGCTGGCGAATGCGCCGCTCCTGGCATTGGCAGCAGGCACACAACGACATCATTCAAAAGTTGATGCGAAAAGCCCGCAAGGGAACGCGGGTCATTTATATCCCCGGCAATCATGACGAGAATTTTCGCGACTTTGCCGGCCGCCGGTTTGGCCGCGTCGCGGTTATGAATCAATCCATTCACGTTACTGCGGACAACAGGCGTTTCCTTGTTTTGCACGGAGACCAATTCGATAGTGTCGTTAAGTACGCAAAATGGCTGGCGCTTCTAGGCGACTGGGCATACGGCATCACACTTAAGCTTAATGATGCGCTTCACTATGTCCGGCGGGCGTTGGGTTTCCCGTATTGGTCCATTTCGGCATTTTTAAAACATAAAGTTAAAAATGCGGTTGAATATATCAGTTGTTTTGAGGAAGCCGTCGTCGCGGAAGCGAAAAAATATAATGTCGACGGTGTTGTTTGCGGCCACATTCACCATGCGGAAATGCGCGACGTCGATGGGCTTTTATATTGCAATGACGGCGATTGGGTTGAAAGTTGCACGGCTCTGGTTGAGCACCATGACGGCAGGCTTGAGCTTATCGATTGGGCGGAGCTGCAGAAATCCAGTCTTGTTGAAAAAACAATAAAAAGAAACGGCAAGGAATGCGTATCGCAATCGTGACCGACGCTTGGTACCCACAACGCAACGGCGTTGTCCGGGTGTTGGAAAATGTTGTGCGGCAGTTGGAAACGGTAGGGCATACGGTGGAAGTGATTTCACCGCAAGGGTATCTGTCCTTTCCCTGTCCGACTTATCCTGAAATTCGACTGGCATTATTTGCCGGAAAGGGCATGAAAAAACGGCTTGATGAATATGCGCCTGACGTCATTCATATTTCAACTGAGGGTCCGCTGGGACAATATGCCCGCCGGTATTGCTTAAAACGAGGTTATCCGTTCACCACCGCTTATCACACACGGTTTCCGGAATACGTGAAAGCGCGAACCGGTATTCCATTACGTTGGCTTTATCATGGCGTGCGACGGTTTCACGCACAGTCGACCTGTGTGATGGCGCCGTCGCCGTCGATCTACCGGCATTTGACCGGCATTGGGTTTAATAACGTTCGGCCCTGGTCTCATGGTGTCGATACCGATGTCTTTAAACCAAGAGGAAAAGACTATCTAACCTTACCGCGGCCTATTCATATGTATGTCGGGCGCGTTGCGATCGAAAAAAACTTAACGGCGTTTCTCGACCTGGATCTCCCCGGCAGTAAGGTGGTCGTTGGCGGCGGGCCGCAAAGAGAAGCATTGATGCGCCGTTATCGCGATGTACATTTTTACATTGCCGATAACGATCGGGAGCTATCGCAATATTATTCTACCGCCGATGTTTTTATGTTTCCAAGCCTGACCGATACATTCGGCCTCGTGATGCTTGAAGCGTTAGCCTGTGGCGTTCCCGTTGCCGCATTTCCCGTGCCCGGCCCCTTGGATGTTATCGGTAAGGAAAAAGTCGGTGTGCTTTCAAATGACTTGGTTTCTGCCGCTCGGCAGGCGCTTGGAATTTCCCCTGATGCCTGTCGCGCTTATGCCCTGAATTATTCTTGGCAGAAGGTTTCCGATGAATTTTTACAAAATTTGACGCCGATCCACCGGTTGATTCCATATGAATCTATAAACGTAACCGATTTTAATTCTCGCTCTCTTGATGCCTGAAGACGATTAATGAGAATTTGAATGCGTATTGTGATTGCCAGCGATGCATGGTTTCCTCAGGTCAACGGTGTCGTGCGGACACTCAAAACGCTGAGCACGCAACTTGCGAATCTGGGTCATGATGTTGCCGTTATCGGTCCGGATCAATTTTCGACAATTCCCTGTCCGACCTATCCGCAAATTCAGTTGGCCTGTTGGCCTTATCAGCAACTTTGCCGCATCATTGACGCCTTCGAACCATCGGCTATCCATATTGCGACAGAAGGCCCGTTGGGATGGGCGGCCAGACGTTATTGCCGCCGTCGCGATCTGTGCTTCACCACTGCTTATCACACGCGCTTTCCTGAATATCTGCATGCGCGGAGCCGACTTCCACTAAACTTAAGTTATGCCGTATTGAGGTACTTCCATAATAAAGCCGCCTCGATCATGGTGGCGACGCCGTCGATTGAAGCGCTGTTGCGGGAACGAGGCTTTAAACATATCCGTCGCTGGTCGCGTGGCGTGGATACGGATTTGTTTCAGCCTCGTCCGGAAGCATCTTTGGCTTTTAATCGCCCGATAAGTCTTTATGTCGGCAGGATTGCCATTGAAAAAAATATAGAGGCCTTTCTTAAGCTCGCCTTGCCGGGAACCAAGGTCGTTGTCGGCGGTGGGCCACAGCGTAAAGAGCTTGAGCTAAAATACCCGGAGGCTCAATTTATGGGTGAGAAAACTGGTGATGCGTTAGCACGTTGTTACGCAGCTGCCGATGTTTGTGTCTTTCCAAGCCGTACGGACACCTTTGGCCTGACGATCATCGAAGCACTTGCCAGCGGTGTTCCGGTTGCCGCTTTTCCGGTGCCGGGGCCGCTCGACATCATTAAGCCTGAAGTCGGACGCCTCAACGAGTCTTTGGGTCAGGCAGTCCAAGAAGCGATGACGTGTAATCCTGCAGCGTGCCGAACGTATGCAATGACTTATTCGTGGGAAGCTAGTGCAAGGCAATTTCTTTCGAACCTCCAGCCCTTTGATGCAGGTCTCGGTACAGGAACGGGAAAACTTATAACGTCGGCTTTATAGCCGGCACGATCCCCCTGTCATTCAGTGCGGCGATACATTTATGGCCGTCACAAAAAATTCACAGCGCGATCATTAAATCGTCGGTGTCTGAAATCAATATGTGGTTACTGAAGTTACAGAGGACGAGGATATGTCACATTTAGATTTTCCGCCGAAGGAACGCATCTATCGGAACTTTGAAGTTCGATTAGCAAGAACGGCGGCGGAAGTAGAAGCGGCGCAATCGCTTCGATACCGAGTCTTTTATGAAGAAATGAACGCCAAA
>CALINB010000235.1 GCA_938045325.1 uncultured Rhodospirillales bacterium
CCGACCATCGCCAAAATCGTGTTTCTCGAGAATACCCTCTTCTTCAAACATGCGCACCGTCCGATAAACGGTTGCAATGCTGATCTTAGGATCGACTTCTACCGAACGGCGGTGCACCTCTTCAACATCGGGATGGTCCGAGGCTTCCGACAGCACATGGGCGATGACCCGTCGCTGACCGGTCATTTTCATACCCCGATCGATGCAAAGCTGTTCAATCCTTGAGGGTGCTGCCATTTCTCATATCCGTGACTGATGAAGCCCAATGAGGAAACAAGGTCATTACTTTCAAATGACTAACATTGGTTCGTGGGTATACCTAAACATATATTGTTTCGGAACGATGATTTTAACCGGCTTTACGGCCGCGGCCGCGGGGCTTCGTCCCCAAACCGATTTTTTTGGCAAGCGAACTCCGGTGCTTGGCGTAATTCGGTGCGACCATCGGATAATCCGCCGGCAGTCCCCAGCGTTCCCGATAGGCTTCCGGCGACATATTATAAGCCGTTTTCAGATGACGCTTGAGCATTTTGAGCTTTTTGCCATCTTCAAGACAGACGATGTAATCAGGGAAAACCGATTTTTTTGCGGGCACCGCCGGACGCGGACGCTCACCGGCATCACCATTGGCGCCGACGTCGGTCAAGGTTTTATAGACATCTTGAATCAGCTGCGGCAGGTCGCCAGGAGCAACGGTATTATTCCCGACATGGGCGGCAACGATTTCAGTCGTTAATTCCAAGATCTCACTTACGTCGGGCTTTTCGCTCATGATTGCTATATCCTCTGATTATTATATTCGAATGCTTCATCATTGAATTTATACATAATATATAAATATATATACCTGCAGAGCGCAAGAATAACCAATGCAACAACTTAAAAACGAAAAATCAATACAGAGCGTTGACTTCACCCTCGACATCACGGGAGAAGTTTGTCCATTGACGTTTGTTAAGACCAAGCTTTTGATCGAGAAGATGTCGCCCGGACAAACTGCAGACGTCCGCCTTAAAGGTGCCGAACCACTGGAAAATGTACCGCGTGCCGTTCGCGAGCTCGGTCATACGATCTTGGTGCTTGAGGCCGAAGACCCGAACGCTGAGCCACACGGCATTCATCATTTGCGCATACAAAAAGAGTAGCCATAGTGTTCTTAAAACGCCGGGCCTGGCCCACCGAAAATTTTTTTTAAAATCATCGCATCGATCGCACCGTCATTGGTTTTATAGTAACCGGGACGGCGACCGGCTTCTGCGTAACCGAGGCTTTCATACAACGTTTGAGCCGCTTGATTGTTTGCCGCGACTTCTAAAAACATTGTTTGGCCGCCCGCATGCGATACACGAGATTCCGCCTGGCCGATCAACACCCGCGCTAAACCATGACGGCGCCGGGCGGGCACAACACCAAGGGTGATGATCTCGCCTTCATCGTGCGCTTGGCGGGCCACGATAAAACCGGCGGGCTCTCCTTTTACGAGCGCGATAAAACCGAAACCGCCGGGCATGGCCAAAAGCTCTTGAAAAGCCGGTGCGCGCCAACATTGATCGAAGCACGATTGATGTAAACCGGCCAACACGTCGCCGTGAACCGGCGTGCAAACGGTCAGCTCGATATCCGCTAAGGCCCGACTGTGCTCAGATGAGCTGTTCATCGGGGCCGGCTGACATCAGGGGCGCGCAGGTAAAGCGGTAGGGGCATCGTATCGGGACGCTCCCCGCTATACCAACGCGCTGCGGCGCGCGCAGCGATGATTTTTGCATCGGGCAAACCAGATGCATCACTTAGATCAAATTCGATTCCCTCTTGCTTTAATGCGTTAGCGGCCGAGTCAGCGGCATCACCGGCGATAAGGACCGGACCGGCCGGAACGATTTGAGCTAACTGCTCCGGCAACAACGCCTGTGGCTCCGTTTGAGCAATAAGATCTTCTGAAAAAACTTGCACATAATGATCGGCGCGCTTCGAATCCAAAGCAATGAGAATGGACCGCCCTTTTCGCGCCATCTCACCGACGCCATAAGCGACCGCTTCTAGCGTCGTGATGCCAAAGACAGGCAGACCTGAGGCCAACGCCATGCCGCGCGCCGCGGCCAAACCAATCCTTAAACCCGTAAAAGCGCCAGGCCCAATGGTGACGGACAAAGCGTCGAGGTCGGCAAATGTTTTATCCGCTTTGTGTAAAACGCCTTCAATCATCGGCATAAGCGCCTCCGATTGCCCGCGCTCCATTTCTTTCGCCGCGGCACTGGCAATGGCGCCGCCGCGCCAAAGTGCCACCGAGCAACCGCGCGTTGCGGTGTCGAAACCCAAAATGGAAAATTCTTGATGGACGGTCATCATAAATTAATTGCGCATCCGGCTGCTTAAATCTCAATTCAACGTTATACTGTGATTATGAGTTTAGTCGAAATCACGCCGGCAACCCATAATGTCGACATTTCCCTGGCCTATGCCAGTTATGACAACTTTACCGGTGCGCCGATATACACAACGGCAGTTTGCTACCTGCATGTAGAGGCAGAAAAACTTTTCACTCGCGCCCGCGATCTTGCCGCCGTCCATGGGTTTCGGCTGAAAATCTTCGACGCTTTCCGCCCCACCGAAGCCCAATGGGCGCTTTGGAATCATACACCGGATCCGAATTATATCGCCGATCCTCGGCGCGGCTCCCCCCATTCACGCGGTGCGGCGGTCGATTTGACGCTGCTTGACCGCAACAGGCAAGAATTGGAAATGGGAACGCCATTCGATGATTTTTCGACTGCGGCCCACCACGGCTCCATGGTGGTGTCGGCGACGGCACAAAAAAACCGGGCGTTGTTACTCGGCCTTATGACAGCGGCCGGATGGGATTTTTTCCGAAATGAGTGGTGGCATTATCAGCTTTTCGATTCCCGGCAATATCCCACGATCAGCGACAGCGCGCTACCAAAGCCCATGATGGCATAATGCCATCAGACCACTTGGCACACATCATCGAAATCAAACCGCGGGCTGCGCGGAAACAACCCGGCCGGATCGCCAAGACCGATGCTGCACAGGAAATTTGATTTCACATTTGTGCCGGCAAAAAATTCCTGATCGACTTGATTGTTATCGAAGCCCGACATTGGGCCGCAGTCAAAACCCAATGATCGGGCCGCCATGATAAAATAAGCCCCTTGCAACGTACCGTTGCGAAATGCCGTTTCTTCGATCAACGGTTCGTTTCCGACAAACCAAGCCCGCGCATCCGTATGGGGAAATAATTTCGGCAGGTGCTCATAAAAATCCAGATCAAAACCGATAATGGCCGTCACCGGGGTCGCCATCGTTTTAGCGACATTTCCTTCCATTAGGGCCGGTTTCAGGCGTTCTTTGGCTTCGGGCGTGGTCACGAATACGATTCGCGCCGGCGAGCAATTAGCGCTGGTTGGCGCCATTTTCACAAGGTCCCAAATGGCCCGAAGATCCTCAATGGATACCGCCGAAACCTGCCAGGCGTTCTGCGTACGCGCCTCGTGAAATAAGATATTCCGCGCCTGATCGTTAATTTTACCCGCCATGAGCCGCTACTCCTCAATAAAAACGTGGATCCATTCAACAACATCATACTTGTGCTCCGGCTTCGAAACGTCAACAATTGAACAAACAACCCTGAGTGGTAAGAGAAAAAGTGGTGCTGGATGATGCGTCAGTATGTTTGGCGTTGGCAGGTTAAAATGCAGCCGAAAAAACGCATGTCTCGGTTTGCTTCCGTCATAAGCGGTTTACTGGCCGGGTTTCTCTTTGCCGGTGGTTTTTTTGCGGCCGGCGCAATACCCGCACAAGCACAGGCGGCAGAATCGGCGGTTATCATCATGTACCACCGGTTTGGTGAAAAATCATTTTCCTCGACAAATATCACCCTGGAACAATTAGAAGAACACATCAAAATTTTAACTTCCGGGGCTTATACTGTTTTACCGCTTCCCGATATTATTAAGAAAATCAAAGACGGCACGCCTTTACCGGCACGCACCGTCGGCATCACCATCGATGATGCTTACCAATCGACATTCACCGAAGCCTGGCCGAGACTCAAAAAAGCGAAGCTTCCATTTACCGTATTTGTCTCGACAGACCATCTCGATCGAAAGCTCAAGAACATGATGAGCTGGGATCAAATTCGCACGCTTGTTAAAAACGGCGTGACCATTGGTCACCACACGGCATCCCACCTGCACATGGCCGATCACTCACAAGAGAAGAACAAGCACGACATCAAAACGGCCAGCAAACGGTTTCAAGAAGAGCTGGGCTTTGTGCCGAAGATTTTTGCCTTCCCCTATGGCGAGGCGTCTCGAACGGTCATCGATGTTGTCCGTCATGCCGGTTTTCAAGTCGCATTCGGACAACACTCCGGCGCATTTAATCGTGCCAGTCCGCAATATTATTTGCCGCGTTTTGCCATGAACGAAAAATACGGCAGCCCGGCACGGTTTAAGACCGCGGTGAATGCCCTTGCGTTGCCGGTCGCCGAGATTACGCCGGAAGACCCGCTGATTGTCCCTGCGGATAATCCCCCGGCCATCGGATTTACGGTGACAAAGGACGTGAAGAATTTAAAGCTCCTGGCCTGTTATGCCTCACACGCCGGACGCGCCAAAACGCTTCAATTGGGGGCGAACCGAATCGAGGTACGAATTGATCAGCCGTTTCCCACGGGGCGGACGCGGATAAATTGTACGCTTCCCGCAGGCGGCGGCCGCTGGCACTGGTTCGGCTGGCAATATTACCGGCCAAAAAACGCACGCTGATTGAATGGATGCCGCTTAGGCGGCGGGCTCGTCTTCGGGGATAGGCTTGTCGCGCAGCCGGGCATCGTCGAGGCCCCGCAGCTTGTTCCCCTCGATGATTGAACGCAGGCTTAACACATAGGCCCAGCCACGCTCAGAGTAGCGTTTTAATTTGGTCGCCAACACAAGGCCGTCGAGAGGGGCCCCCACCCGGCGCAACGTAAACCGGGAAGCGCGAAATTCGCGATACGCCCGGTGCGTATTAAGGTTGTGCATGTACGCTTTTACCGATGCAGTCAGGTTAGCGAACGTTTTAATACCGTGAGTCTCGCCTTCATCACGGTCTTTCGGCTCCAAAACATTTTGAGAAGAAAACGTCCATTGCCCGAATATTGCATTCCCCTCACGAACAAAGCGGGAGCTTCCCCAACCGCTTTCTTCAGCCGCTTGCGCCAATGCCAAGGATGGCGGCACAATATCAACACGCTTGAGCAACGCATTCACATCGTCCCGCTTGACCTTATATCGTTCCGACATGACGACAAGCCAAAGCCGGTCCACAGCGGTAATCGGCTGGCCCGTGGACTTGCGGTACCGGATTTTCCAAAGCCGGCGGCGATCGGCGCGGATTTCCTCATTCACTTTTAAAATCAGCGGCAGAACCGTCTTAAAAAAGATTGCTTTGCGCTTTTGAACTTCACGAACGGCACCAATGTCACGGGGCAGCTTTGCCAACGCAACCCGGGGCACCCGGGCATCCTCTTCAACAACGGCTTTAAAATCATAATTCATCTGCCGATAGGCTTTCCAAAGCGTTTGCGCGCTCGGAATATGCCCGGCCTTACCGTCACCGATGCTATTCAATAAACTTTCAGCAGGCCTCATTTGCGGACCAGCGGCCGTAACCATATTCATGGCCTGTTCCGGCGCGGCTGTTTGATTGAGAGGCGGATTCATAACGTTCACGCCAACCAGCGCGGCAATCAAACAACCTATGACCCCTAAAGCACCGTGTTCAAATTTCATAACCGTACGGATGGCCTTCAGATAATATAAAGACACGAGCATTTAACCGCCTTGCCCGTGCCGGGAAAAATTTTAAAACGATTCTCCATCGTCGTAGCGCACGTCTTTTCCGCTTTCCTCAACGTACGAAACTTCGATTTGATTCTCTTCTATCTAATCGATTCGCGTTCCATCGACCAGCCGATTTTATTCCTGCGTTTTTTTAAAACTGGCGGAACTCCGTCACCCACTGGGATGGAATGCCTGAGCAACGATTCAATTTCCTGTGACGATGTCATGAACAAGTCAGGTCGACAAATTTTAAAAGCGCCGACCTGATGTAACAATGTTCACATATAGGACGTTATCGGCGATTTACAAGGTACGCTCTTAAGGCGTAACGCTAAGGGATTAAGAAGCCAACGATTTTTTGTACTTCACGAATGACGGGCGCTGCCAAATCATTCGCTTTTTCATTGCCGGTCTTCAAAATGCCGTCAACATAAGCCGGGTCGTTCATGAGGCGACGCATCTCTTCTTGGATCGGCGCCAGTTTCGCAATGGCGAGATCGGCGAGATCTTTTTTGAAATCTGAAAATGTCGAACCGCCGAATTGGCCACAAACCTCTTCGAGCGATTGGTCAGCAAGAGCGGCATAGATACCCATCAGGTTTGCCGCTTCCGGCCGTTCGGCACAGGCTTCGGCGGAGTCCGGCAAAGCTTCAGGGTCGGTTTTCGCTTTGCGAATTTTCAACGCGATGTCATCGGCGGTATCGACCATATTGATCCGAGAATAATCCGATGCGTCAGACTTGCTCATTTTATTCGAACCATCCCGTAACGACATGACCCGGGTCGCCGGTCCGAAAATCAGTGGCTCAACAATCGGAAAGAAGTCGACCTTAAAATCGTTATTGAATTTTTGCGCGATATCACGCGTCAGCTCCAAATGCTGTTTTTGGTCCTCGCCGACCGGTACATGCGTTGCTTGGTACAATAAAATATCAGCCGCCATCAGATTGGGGTACGCAAACAAGCCGACGGATGCATTCTCGCGGTGCTTGCCGGCTTTTTCCTTGAACTGGGTCATCCGGTTCAACCAACCCATCCGGGCGACACAATTGAAAATCCAGGCCAATTCGGCATGGCCCGAAACCTGACTTTGAATAAAGATCGTATTGTCGTTTGGGTTAAGCCCGGACGCCAACAAACCAGCTGTGACTTCCCGGGTGTTGGCCGTCAGCTCATCGGGCTCCTGCCAAACGGTAATAGCGTGCAAGTCGACAAGACAAAATAAACATTCATAATCGTCTTGCAGGTTAACCCAATTACGAATGGCGCCGAGGTAATTGCCAAGATGTAAATTCCCGGTCGGTTGAATGCCTGAAAAGATTCGATTCATATTTGATTCCTCGCCGGTCCATCGCCGGCCGTTTTGCTGCCGGGCGTTATCGCCTCTCATCAACAGGCGGTCAAGAGTGTCGCTCTCCGCCGCGGGAGAGCAGCCCCTTGATATCGGATGGCCGGGCAGCCCCGGTCACGGCGGCCAAAACGGCAAAAACCAAGCCGCCGCCCACAACCAGCGCCAGCAGCCCCGTAATCCGCGTAAGCTCGCTACCCAGCACCGGTATATCCAGCGCCATCAGGCCGCCCCATAACGCGCCGCCCATGCCAAATACGGCAACAACGGTGCGCAAAAAGCGGCTTTTAAAACGGGCATCGAGCGTTAAATGGCCGCGCCGTGACAGGACCCATGCCATCAACCCGGCATTGACCCAAGATGAAATCGCGGTCGCCATGGCAATGCCCACATGCAGGAACGGGCCCATCAAAATCAGATTGAGAATTAAATTAAGAACCATGCAGCCCGATGCAATGATGACCGGGGTCTTGGTATCTTCACGGGCGAAAAATCCGGGTGCCAGTGCCTTGATCAAAACATATGCCGGCAGTCCATAGGCATAAGCTTCCAAGGCTGCCGCTGTTGCCTGAATTTCCGCCGCACCAAACGCACCCCGGCCGAACAAAACAGCGATGGCCGGACCGGCGATGATGATCAGCGCCATAGCCGCGGGTAGCGTCAGCAATAAAGAGAATTCAAGTGATCTATTTTGACTGTTCATGGCCGCCGCCGCTTCGCCCGCATGCAATTGGCGCGACAACAACGGCAACAATGCGGTACCGACGGCGACACCGATAATACCCAAGGGCAGTTGCGTGACCCGGTCGGCAAAAAACAAAAAGGAAATCGAGCCGGCCGGTAACAACGAGGCGATGATCATATCGATAACGAGATTGATTTGGTAAATACCCGCGCCGACGGCGACCGGCAGAATACGCCGGATCAAACGGCGCACCCCCGGGGTCAGACGGGGCCGTTGTACCCTGAGCGGCATGCCGGCCCGCCAACAAAAAACGGCCATCCAAAGCAGTTGGATGACACCGGCGCTGAAAACACCCCAGGCCAGGGCATGCGCCGGTGACGGCATCACGGGGGCCAGCGCCGTGATCGCGCCGATTAAACAAAGATTGAGTAATATCGGCGTTGCCGCGGCGGCGGCAAACCGGCCGAGGGAATTTAAAACGCCGGCCATCAACGAAACGATGGAAATGAATAAAAGATAGGGAAATGTGATGCGCGTCAGGTGGACCGTCAGATCAAACTTTTCCGGTGTCGCTAAAAAACCCGGCGCAAAAGCCTGCATAATCCACGGCATGCCGATCTCAAAAATCACAACCAATACCAACAGCACGCCTAATAAGACACTCAATGCCTGGTTGGCAAAATCCCGCGCGGCGGCCTTGCCCTCGCCTTCAATGTAGCCTGCATAAATCGGCACAAACGCAGCGGCAAACGCACCTTCGGCAAACAACCGGCGAAATAAATTCGGTAGCTTAAAGGCCACGAAAAACGCGTCGGCTAACAAGCCCGCGCCCAGTATTGCCGCAATCAAAATATCGCGGACGAAACCAAAGACACGGCTGATCATGGTAAGGCCGCCGACCGTTGCAATGGAACGCAATAACGCCATGAATACCTAGCCGCTGATCATCATAAGGAAGAAATTACCTGATGCGCTATTCGGCCGCCGCCGCGTCTTGAGCAGTCTTTTCGCTTACCGATGCCGAATCGATAGCCGCCAACACGCTATCACGAATTTGCCGAATTTTGCTGTCCTGAGTCACTTTCATGCCAAAGACGTCTTTGACATAAAACACATCGACGACACCTTCGCCGAACGTCGAAATGTGAGCAGAGGCAATCTGTAGCCCAAGTTCCGTGAGGGCCGCCGTCACATCGTGCAACAAACCGATACGGTCACGGCCGTTGATTTCAATCACGGTATAGGTTGCGCTTGCTTTGTTATCGATAAAGACCTGAGGCGGCACCTTGAAAACACGTGTCCGGCTCGGCATGGCGCGTTTTCGCGTGCCCTCAAGTTCACGCCGCGGATTAACCTGGCCATACAGTACGTCTTC
>CALINB010000236.1 GCA_938045325.1 uncultured Rhodospirillales bacterium
GATCTTTGTGATGATCTTGATCGGCGGCTTAACACGCTTGACGCATTCGGGGCTTTCCATGACCGAATGGAAGCCGCTGACAGGCTGGATTCCCCCATTAACGGATACCGCCTGGCTGGAGATTTTCCAGAATTATCAAGCGACGCCCGAATATCAAAAGCTCAATGTCGGCATGACGGTCGATGAGTTCAAATCCATCTTTTGGCTAGAATTTATCCACCGTGTCTGGGGCAGGTTGATTGGTCTGGCTGTGATCCTGCCACTTGGATTTTTTGCTTTAAAACGTTGGTTAGATCGAAGCCTGGCGATCAATTTTATCGCACTATTTATTCTGGGCGGCCTGCAGGGCGTGCTGGGCTGGTACATGGTGCAGAGCGGTTTAGTCGACCATCCGGATGTTAGCCCCTATCGGTTAACGGCACACTTGGGGCTTGCGCTTTTGGTTTACGGATATGCGCTTTGGCTGGCGTTGAATTTATTAAACTTACCCCATTCGGAGTTTCCGGAACTTAATCAGCGTGGCGGCACGATTGCCCTCTTGGTGCTGATTACCGTGACGATTTTATCCGGCGGATTCGTAGCTGGTAATAACGCGGGGTTAACCTATAACACGTTCCCGCTGATGGACGGCCGGTTGGTGCCGGCGGGTTTGTTCGAATTATCGCCGGTTTATGTCAACTTTTTTGAAAACGTGACGGCCGTTCAGTTCAATCATCGGATGTTGGCCATAAGCACGGTCATCGTGGTCCTGCTCTATTGGGTATGCCGGCGAAGTTATATGACAACGGCCCGCTCTCGGGGGATTCTCGATGGATTGGCCCTGGGGGTGCTGTTTCAAGCCGTTTTGGGGATCTCGACGCTTCTGCTTGCGGTTCCCCTGATATTGGCCATTCTCCACCAGGCAACGGCCATCGTGGTATTTAGCCTGGCTATCTGGCTGATTCATAACGGAAAACCGCGAAAAAGGTTCGGCTCGGCGCAGGCTTAGGGTATGATGCCGATTGGAATCAGGCCTGTCTCACCCCATGTTCCGGCAAGGTGAGGGATGGGTCACTATATTTTGATGAAGATGTAAAATGGCTGAAGACGACGAAAAATACCGCCTGATCACCCGTAGTGATTTCGATGGTGTGGTCTGTGCGGCACTATTCCGTGAGATGGACATGATTGATGAAATCAAGTTTGTTCATCCGAAAGATATGCAGGATGGCAGTGTCTTGGTGACGGAACGTGACATCACGGCAAATCTGCCATATGTGCGCGGCGTTCACCTGGCTTTTGATCATCATCTCAGCGAACTCGACCGTCTTGATTCGGCACCTGAAAACCTGATTATTGAAGCCGAGGCGCCATCAGCTGCGCGTGTCGTTTATGATCATTACGGCGGTAAAAAGACATTTCCCAATATTTCCGATGATCTCATTGAGGCGGTCGATAAGGGCGACTCAGGCCAGTTTAACCAAGAAGAAATCCTGGATCCGAAAGATTGGCCACTTTTGAATTTCATTATGGATTCGCGAACTGGCCTTGAGCACAACAAGGATTTCAGTATTTCAAACTATCAGCTGATGGTCGATTTCATCGATTATTGCCGGACCATGAGCATCGATGAAATTTTGGGCCAAGACGACGTGAAGGAGCGTGTGGACCGGTATTTCGAACAGGCCGATAAGGCAAAAGAACAAATCAGGCGTTGCACCGCCGTTCATCAGAATCTCGCCGTATTTGATTTACGAGAGGAAGAAACGATTTTCCCGGCCAACCGGTTTCTCATTTATGCACTGTATCCGGAAATCAATATTTCCATGCATGTCCTATGGGGGCTAAACCGGCTGAAAACGGTATTTGCCGTCGGTAAGTCGGTTTTGAACCGGACGTCGAAGACCAATATTGGTGAACTCATGCTGCGCTATGGCGGTGGCGGGCATGAAAATGCCGGCACGTGCCAAATCGAGCCAAATGAATCTGAGGAAATCAAGGAAGAGTTGATCGCGCAGATCAACGAGGACGGTTAAACCGTGGGTGATCACATAAAACGGCAGAGGTTTTCGAAGGACCTGACCTTCTGTGTCATTGCCGCGTTGGCATTTGGTGTTTTGACGACTCTAAGCGGTTGTGTTGGCGGTGAATCCGTTCTGGGCCGGGTCGCGAAGGCTTTTAGTGATGAACCGCCCCTACCAGCATCCAGTACGCGGGAATTGAGCCGCTTCAAGAATGTCTATCTTCAATATGCCAAGCCGGGTAACTCAGCCGATCAACTAGAGCATTTCGAAGAAGCTTACAGGCGGGTACGAAAATCCTATGTTCGAAAAATTACGGATATGAATCTCATCGACAGCGCGATTAAAGGGGTCCGCTCGTTAGAAGCAATGCCGAACACCGTCGAACCGCCGCTTGTGATCGAAGCCGCGCTGGATAGCATGATGACGTCGCTTGATCCGCATTCGTCATACCTGAATCCTCAGGAGTTCCGCGAGTTGCAAACCTCGACCCGGGGTGAGTTCGGCGGTCTCGGCATTGAAGTTACAATGGAAAACGGGCTGGTTAAAGTCGTCGCACCTATCGAAGGTACGCCGGCGGCACGGGCAGATCTAAAGCCCGGCGATCTCATTACTCATGTCGATGGCCGGTCACTGAAAGATAAAACATTGATCAACGCTGTGCGGGAATTACGCGGTGAGCCGGGTTCCGAGGTTGTGCTAACAATTCAGCGAGGCAAAGAAGCGCCGTTCACGGTGCCGATCGAACGCGCCGTTATCCATGTACGCGCGGTGCGCTGGCGGACCGAAGGGGATGTGGGTTATATCCGGCTCGCCCGGTTTACCGAGTCAGCAACCAACGATCTGCACCGGGCGGTTAAAGATATCCGCAACCAACTCGGCGCAAAATTAAAGGGTTATGTTTTGGACCTGCGCAACAATGCCGGCGGCTTGCTGGATCAGTCGTTATCGGTCAGCGATTCACTCTTGCAGGGGGGTGTCATTGTTTCCGTGCGTGGCCGTTATCCGCAAGGCGGACAGGTATTTGATGCCGATCGCGGTGATATCACCGATGGCAAACCCATTGTTGTGCTGATCAACGGCGGTTCGGCCTCGGCCTCGGAGATCGTTGCTGTTGCCCTGCAAGAGAATAAGCGGGCTATTTTGATGGGTGAACAGTCGTTCGGTAAGGGGTCGGTGCAAACGATTACGCCGTTGAAGCGGAAAGGCGCGCTACGTTTGACCACGCAGTTATATTACTCACCGAAAGGCAATGCCATCCAAGCACACGGTGTCGATCCGGACATCGCTTTGATACCGGCAAAGAAAGAAGCGGATAAGAAGCGCAACCGGGAAGCCGATTTGCCGGGCCATTTGGAAACAAAGGCCGATTGGAAACATCATGCTCGTGCGTCACTCAAAGAAACGAGTTGCCCCGCGGTCGGTGAGAAGAAAGATCGGGGGCTCGGCTGTGCGCTCGAGTACCTTCATGCCGGTTCGACCGAGAAGTTTCTCGCCAACGTTCGTGCCAGGCCAAATATTTGAGGCCCAATATTTAAATATAAATATTTAAATTATTTCGCCGTTTCCACCGACCACCACGATTTTGAATCTTTTGCATTCGCGATAGCGCAGAACCCCGCATTAATCTGTGACGGCTTATTTGTCGACATGATGCAATCGCTCCGGATGCTGAGGATCTGATGGCGCTTGTCTTTTGACGATACGTACCGCCACATTCCTATGTATTGGCCCTTGCAGGGTTGCATCAAGAGATCGCTGTTTTTCTCTTTTTTGTCGTCGTATTGCACGCATTTTCCATTCAAAGCGCTTCGAATGGTTCCATCGGTACTAAGATTCCACCGTTGATGGGGTTTGCCCGAGCACTTTGCCAGAACAACGAGCGCGCGGTCGTTTTTGTTGGCGCCTTTGATTTCAACGCACTGTCCGGTCTGTTTTTTGATCAAGACGTTCTTCTGAAAAAACCGCGGCTTTAGTGTCTTCGTAATTACCCACCGTTGATGAGGCTGGTTTTTACAGGGGCCGACCCGAATGTTGGCACCGTTTTTTTTGCTGCCGTTTTTAACTTCGATGCACCCATTCCCGTCATTGCTTTCGATCATCCGGCCGTTCATCTTCCAATGGTGTATTTCACGGTAACTATGATGCCCATAAGGAAGCATGTGTACATTGTAATGCTGTTGTTTCTTTTTTTCGGTTTTGACGGTTAGAACATGCCCGCTGTGGACGCTTTTGATGACTTTAACGCGCAAGTTCAAGTTTTTAGCCGAACTGGTGAAGCCGTAAACGTTCCAGCGTTGATGCGGTTTGCCGTTGCATTGCTGCAGAATGACATTGGCGCCTTTTTTTTTTGCCGGCATGGCGGATGTTAAGGCATTTCCCGCCGTGGCCGCGGATCATGACGTTCTTGAATTGAAGCACCTGTTTCACCGGTGCAGCGTCTAGCAGCGCCGGTGCATAGGTGAAGCCGGCAAAAAATGCGATGCCGGAAACGATTGTCATTTTGCTGAGCGTGTTCATCGATACCCCCCGAACTGACCCGTTCAATAACGTTAGCACGGCCCATAACCGCGACAAAGCCGTTTGCTGGATTGAACCATAGAAGGGTAATGTGGCCGAATTAAGGCCTTACAAAAAACGCCGCTCCCGTTGCCGGAAGCGGCGCTTTCTTTAGAAACGTTCGGTTTTAACCGAGGTCGGCGAGGACCTGATCGGGGTGGTCCGCCGGTTTCACGGTCGCATAGGTTTTTTTGATCTTGCCGTCGGGGCCGATCAAAACGGAAACCCGGCTCGCTTTTTCCTGGCCGGCATCCGAAGCGCCGAAGGATTGCGAAACGGATCCGTCGGTATCGCTCAAGAGGTCGTAAGGAAAATCGAACTTGTCCTTGAACGCCTTGTTGTCGGCCGTCGAGTCGAAGCTTAAACCTAAGATCACACAGTTTTTGTCGTTGAAGTCTTGGATTCGATCACGGAACCCGTTGCCTTCAACCGTTCATCCGGGGGTATCGGCTTTCGGATACCACCACATCAACACGTTTTTACCGGAAAGCGATGCAAGTTCCACCGCATTACCGTCCTGATTGGGCAGCGAAAACGCCGGAGCCTGATCGCCTACGTTAAGGAGTGCCATGGTTGTTCCCTTGTCTTTGGGGTTGATAGTGAGTCGATTGTAGCACGCGATTGACTGCGCGCGAACGAGTTATCCACAGAAACTTTTGTGACTAGACCTCCCGTAAGGCGTTGAATTGATCGACGTAGCAGGACGAGTCGATCTTGGCGACCACGACCGAGCTGCGCTCGGACTTTAGAGCGGCCTGCAGGGCATCGCCGAGCGCCTTTTCGTTATCGCAGACGTAACCGTCGGCGCCGAAGCCCTGGGCGAGTTTTTCCCATTCGACCCCACCGAGGCCGATCCCGAACGGGGGCACGCCCTTGACTTCCTGTTTGACGCGAATGAGTCCGATCTCCGTATCATCGAATACGAGAACGATGATCGGTATGTTCTCAACGGCCGCGGTTTGCAGCTCGGCGACCGTGAGAAAAAATCCGCCGTCGCCGGTAAAGGCGATCACGGGCCGGTCGGGATGAGCGAGGCGGGCGGCCATCGCGCACGGGATTGCCGCACCCATGGTGGCGAGACCATTGGAGGTGAGGAATTCTTGTGCGCCATACGATTCCCATTTTTGAACCACGAGGAGGCGGCTCGCGCCGGCATCGCATGTCGCAATGGTGTCACGCGGCATCACACTGCGTGCCGTGATTAAAGCAGCACCGGGCGACATGCCCTTGGTCGGCACGTCGAGCGCTTTGGTCACTTTGTTTTGGAAATCTTTTGCGGCCTTCTCGCCCCAGTTGGAACCGTCACCTACATATTCGGTTAAACTTGAAAGGAGCGGTTTTAAATCGCCGATCACTTCTTGTGTGGAGGGAATAACCGCATCCAGATTCGGTGCACTCGCCAGGGTGAGAACGGGTAGGGTGTAGGGCCAGGGCTTCGGTTGCAATTCGACGGCATCAAGGCCAACCGTGATGATCAGGTCGGATTCATTGACCAGTTCGCGCTCCAAGGTGCCGCCGATGATGCAGCCGGCGCGTAACGGATGGTCTTCGGGAATGACGCCTTTACATTTGGTGGTGGTTATCACCGGCGCGCCGAGTTTTTCAGCAAAATCAACAAATTCGGACGCGGCCTTGCACCAGTAAATACCAAGACCGGCGATGATAATCGGTTTCTTCGCCGCCTTGAGCATTACCAGTGTTTCTTTGAGGCTGTCTTTATCGGGGACAACATCGACGAAATTCGGGCGCAAGGGTGAATCGGAAATCATGTCACCGGCCTCTTGCAGTGACTGATCTTCCGGCAACTCGATATGGACCGGGCCCGGGGGCTGACTTGTCGCGTAACGCATGGCACGGCGGATTTGATGGCGTACCGTTTTGGCGTTAATGGAGACATGATATTTCGTAATCGGATTATATAACGCCGCTTGGTTCATGCGCTGACGCAGGCCGGTGGCATAGACATGATCGGAAAATTGACCGTTAACAGCAAACAGCGGCGCTCGATCCATCCAGGCATGGGCGACACCGTTGGCCATGTTGGCCGTGCCGGGGCCATAGGTTGATAGGGCAACGCCGGGCGAGCCGGTAATTTCACCCCAGGTCGCGGCCAAAATTGCACCAGCTGTTTCCTGTTTGATGAATATAAACCGCATGTCGGCGCGGCGTGCCGCGTCCATGATTTCGACAGACTCGCCGCCCGGGTGTCCGACCATGAAAGGGGTGCCGGATTCCTGAAACGCCTCGACGAGAACTTCAACCGTGGTGGCCATAATCTTCAATCTCCCTGTTTCGATGGGGCTACTTTAGCTATTGA
>CALINB010000237.1 GCA_938045325.1 uncultured Rhodospirillales bacterium
AGATATAGCCAAGCACCGCTGCATTACGGCAACACTATGCTGTTAAAATTATGGCAGCAGTATGGCAGGTAGATTGAAATAATTTAATGTTGGAAGGACTGACTATTTGCCAGATTTTTTCCGAGCTTTTTGCCGCCTCTCGGGACCCTTAGGCCGAGTTCCCTTGCGTCGGCGTCGTCGTTCAGGGCCAACATAAGTTACATTGCCCTGTTCATCGCGGCTGACAATAACGTCACGGAGACTGTCGCGTGATGTAAAGGGGATCATTGTAAGCTTTGCCGATTGTCCCGTGATCAGCCGGTCCATGCTAACGCCAAAGAGCAGGGACAGCTTAATGATGGTTAGAAGGCTGGGTTCCCGTTCCCCGCGTTCGTATTTTAATATCGTGTCCGTATTTAAATTGAGGAGCTCCGCTATATCTTTTGCGACAAGGCCTCTATCCTCACGGAGAGACCGCAAACTCCGTCCAAACATCTCCGCCGCTAAAGTATAAATTTTATTGTTAGTGAAACGATAATACAAATTGTCTTATGGTTTTTCGGAAAAGGAAACTAAACGTGAACATAACAAGAATATTGTCAAAAAAAATAGAACAAACGTTCTACGTTCGTTCGTTTTTGTAATTTTATTGCGCGTAATTTTACCCTCATCCCGCTTTGGCGGGTTTTTTTATGCGCACCATTTGTCACGAAAAGAGGTAAGTCCATGACACTATCATCCACGGTCACCAAAAGCTCGTATACGAGCTCGAGCAGTTCGCCGTTTCCGACGGGATTTAAGTTTTTACTGAACACAGACGTGAAGGTCATATTCCGCGATGCCCTCGGGGTCGAAACGACCCTGACGGAGGGACGCCACTACACCCTGACGGGCGCGGGCAACGATGCCGGCGGCACGGTGACGATTACTGATTCTAATTACGAGCCGGATGAGGCCGGAGAAACGCTCACGATCAAACGGGCGGCCCCTGAAACCCAAGGTACGGACCTGCCGCTCGGCGGCGCGTTTCCGTCGGCGAGCGTGGAAGAGTCTCTCGACCGTTTGACGATGCTGGTATATCAGCATTCCGAGGAAATCGCGCGCGGCGTTTTGTTGGCCGAGACGTCATCGGCGGGCCCTATCACATTGCCCGACCCGGCCGCCGATACGCTGGTCGGATGGAATGCCGGTGGTACGGACCTCGAGAATAAATCGTCGCCGTCGGACGCGATCAGTTCGTCCACACTGGGTATGATCGCGCAAACGACGGCCGGTACGTTCGTTGCCCGAACGATTACGGGTACGGCAAATGAAATTTCGGTCGCGGATGGCGATGGGGTAGCCGGCGAACCGACCTTGTCGTTCCCGGCAACACTTGATTTTTCCGGCAAAACAATTACCGACCTCGGCACGGTAGCGACAGCAGATATTGATGGCGGTTCCGTCGATGGGACAATAATCGGTGCCAACACAGCGGCGGCATTAACCTGCACGACATTCACGTCGACCGGCATCGACGACAACGCGACATCCGAGCAAATGCAGATCGGCGACAGTGCGGTCAGCATCGCACCGAACACCATGATCGGCAGCGGCTCCATCGCACCCGACGGCACCCTGCATGTGCACACGGCCAGCGCGGGAACGGTAACGGCAGCAACGAACGCGGATGATTTGGTGGTTGAGAACGATGCTGGCGGTGGGATTTCAATCCTGACACCGAATAATGTTACCGGTCATATTATGTTTGGTGATCCTGATGATAATGATGTGGGGAGGATTGCTTATTTTCATAGCGACAATAGTCTTCGCTTTGATACGAATGCTTCTAGTTCGCTAATTATCGATAGCACTGGTGGGGTTGGTATCGGGGCGGCTGCATCAGGAGCAAAATTATATGTCACCGAAAACGCCACCAATCTTGGTGCCATTCGAGGTTATAACACGTCAGCATCATTTACTTCTCACACGCTTCAACTTTATACGGATACCGTTGCTGGAACAGGTTTTAACTTTGTTCAATGTGCGTCTGATGTCGCTGGCACTGTCGATAACGAATATCTCTTACGCGGTGATGGCAACGCTTTCGCCGATGGTTCCTGGTCCGGTTGCGGTGCCGACTATGCGGAATACTTTGAGAGCGCGGACGGCTCTAGACTCGATATCGGCAGAACGGTTGTCTTGGAAGGGAACAGGGTCCGTTATTCGACACCATTTGATCATCCGAAAGACATCATCGGTGTCGTGCGTCCCAAGGCGATGTCCGGGCGTGGGCCTCTCGTACGTGGTAACTCGGCCTGGAATATGTGGGCGAAAAAATATCTTACGGACGATTATGGTGCTTACATTATGGAAGATTATTTTGTTTATGAATGGCGTGAGACAGTACCGGAACAGGACGACGGTATAAAGCCGGGAGAGGCCATCCACAGTTATGCTGAAGACAATATCCCGAATGGCATTACTGTTCCGCGTGATGCCAAAAAAACACTGATGAAACGGCGCAAACTCAATCCGGCGTGGGATCAAAACGCCGTATATATTTCCCGTGAAGATCGGGATGAGTGGGCCTTGATTGGCCTGCTCGGCCAAATGCCGATAACAAAGAGCGAAAAACTTGGCCTGAATTGGGTTAAATTAATGGAAATTTCTACAACGGTTGATGAATATCTAGTGAGATAATAGCATCTGATAGTATCAATTTATCCTAGTTGGATTTCATGGCATTATATGAAGACAAATATCGTCGGGCCGTAGAAGCACTCAGTATTTTTTTGCAAGAACTGGGGGAGCTCACACCGCCTCCGAAAGAGGTGCCGCCAGAATTACTTGATGAATTTACCATGGGCGGTCAAATACCGATTGCGTACCATTATCTCAACGATAAGCCGTATCGGATTAAAGATGACAATGGCGAGATTTCGCTTGAGAAAAGCGACCCCAGGATCATCTTTCTTAAGAGCGATATCGATCATTATCAGGAAATGGTGCGAAACAAAGACTCGTTATTTCGTTCAGAGACAGACACTTAGCTTTATGAGGCGTTAAATAAGTATCCTATAAAAGGAAAAACCATCGCCATTATGGGGGCAGCGTTACCATGGGATAACGCTGTTTGTCTCGAGTACGGCGCCGATCCTATAACGATCGAGTATCAGGCGCGATTTTCCGATGACTCACGTGTAGATTTTTACACGCCGGCTCAATTCGAACGAACGGGCATGATCACGGATTGCGCTTTATCGCTATCAAGTTTTGAACACGACGGATTAGGTCGTTATGGCGATCCGATCGACCCGAACGGCGATCTCAAAGCAATGCAGAAGATGAAGGCCATCGTTCGTAAGGATGGTCTAATGTATCTTAGTCTGCCAACAAATACACGTGACGTGGTCGGGTGGAATGCTAACCGGATTTATGGACCCATACGCTTACCGATGATGCTGGAAGACTGGCATATCGTCGATGTGTTTGGGGCCCCAGGTCAATGCATCTCAGTGAGCGACGGTAAAATTCTTATCGATCCGGCCGGGTGGCAAGATTATTACGAAAAAAGAAATCTACCGAAGCCAGAAGAGTGGGTTTTCATTCTTCGGAATTGATTTTTATATTTATTTATAACCATTCAATCAAAGCGGCCTTTACGGCCGTTTTTTTTGTGCCTGTTCCTTGCTGAAATTGGACGGTGTTCATAAATGACTGAAAATAAACGTTTTAATAACCCCCTAGTGAAGTTACTGGAGGAGGGGGGAATTCCATTTCGCTGGTGGATCATATCAATCACGCAGGTCGTCGCATTTACGGTTCTATTCGTGAAGGCGTTCGGCACCCTTGAGTCCGTCGATGGCCGGTCGCTGGCGAACCGCAGCAGCATTGAAGAAA
>CALINB010000238.1 GCA_938045325.1 uncultured Rhodospirillales bacterium
CCTCGAAAAGCCCTGATTACCGGTGCCAGCAGTGGCATAGGCCTGGCCCTCGCGCATGCTCTGGCCGATGATGGTTATGCGCTGACCCTGCTTGCCCGGCGCGAGAGCCGGCTTCAAAATCTCGTGAGTGAACTCGCCGGATCGCCCGCGGCCGGCCAGCACCGGGCCTTAATCGCTGATCTTCGAAATCCCGAAGATACCGGTAAGGTTTGCGATGACCTAACCGAACAGAAATACGATCTCATGATTAATAATGCCGGTGCCGGACTTTACAAATCATTTCAAGAATCTGCATGGCCCGATATCGACGCTCTCATTCAACTTAACGCCACCAGCCTGATGCGGCTCAGCCACCAATATTTATCGACCGCCAAGGCTGGGGATGCACTCGTCAATGTTGCATCCATGGTCGGCTTCACCCCCTATCCGCCGGCCGCCGTTTACGGTGCAACAAAAGCATTTGTCCTATCACTAAGTGAATCGTTATGGCAGCAGTACAAGGGCCAGGACATTTACATCATGGCATTGTGTCCCGGTGCAACCGATACGGAATTTTTTAATGCGTCCGGCGCCGATCACAAAACACGGCCACCGAAATTCTACATGCAATCGCCGGAGGCCGTTGCTGATTGTTGCTTACGCGCCTTGAAAAAACGCCGCAAGCCGACGGTCGCTCCCGGGCTGCACAACAAATTATTTTGTTTTCTCATGAAGTTTATGAGCCGCAAGACACTGGTCAGCGCCGTCGGTAAATATTCAGCACGCCAATAGTTTCCCAATCTATTTGCAAACGCTACCAATCGCGTGCTGTCGGTCCGGCCACGCTGAGTCCGCAACGTAACGCTTCGAGGTTAAATACGCTTGGCGGCTGCACGTTGGCGATATTCACGTCGGGCCCGAATTCGTTAATCAAAAACAACTGCATTTGGAAAATATCACTGCTGCTCGTGCCTTTAATCCAATGGCCAGGTAGCTCAAACAGCACTTTCGATACATCGAGGCCGTTTTTTAACGCATCAACAAGTTCACGATTCACTTCACCGTTTTCCATAATTTCAGCGGCTTCAACCAAGACAATTTCACAGCCCGAATCAAAACAGATGTTCGCTTGCGTTACCAACGCGCCGGGATCATTTTGACTACCGGATTTCGCGCCGACTTCACCGTGAATCTCGAGGCCCGTATCGGCGCACATACGTATTAATTTCGCCCGTTCCTGATCGTCCAGCGGCACGCAATTGTCGGAAACCTCGATGGCTTGAACGCCGAACCGTTTCGCTTCTTCGCAATACGGCACGACGGCATCCCAGCCCTGCTTTGCGAACACGTATTCGAGGAATTGCCCGCCGATAAACGGCCGGACATCGTACTTTAAATACAGCGCCAATTTGGCCCGGTAATAATCCTCTGTATAAAGCCGTGAATGGCCGACGACAATTTTACCCAGATCGACACACGGCGCGCATAACTTAAGGTGTGCTTCTAAAAACTCGAGGGTCTCGCCCCAGTCCATCATCATCGTGAGGCCCTGGGTGCGGGGCTTGGTCGCGCTCCGGCCTTCCGGCAGGGCTACCATCTCAAAGGGGTGCTTTGTCATTCTCAGCCGCCGCTTAACGGTAAACGTAGATCGGGCTGGTCCAGGCCAGCACGCCATCCTCCTGCGTAAGACGGATAAAAATCGCGTTATCGCCATTATCTTTTAAGGCGATTTTCCGTGTGAACTTCATGGCACGGTGCGTGTTTTCGGTCGGCAGGCGAAAGATTTTCAAATACCGCGGCAAGACCCCGCTTTGATCAAACACCTCGTCTTCATAGCCGATTTCTTCCAGCGGCACGCCGCATTGCACGAGCGGCGTCTCAATTTTTAATGTGCCGCCGTACGGATCCGTAACCCACGCATCGAAGCCGCCGATGTTGCCCGTCGTTAACGCCCGCCATTCGAGGCCGTTGTCACCGACACGGTCGAGGGTTTTGTCACGGTTAAAGAAATTAATGGGTTTCGCGTCGACAATCTCGTTTTCCGAAAACAAGGCCGTGCCATCCCAAATCACTTGGCGGAAGCGACCCCGGTACTCGGCACCTTCCCACATAACCCGGATGCGGTTGCCAAGATCGTCATTGGAGTAAGGCCGGACAGTCTCAACATGATCGAGGCCGTTGAAAATATCGACGCGCTCAATGGGAGCCGTACAAAGGACGTCCACGTCAATTTCCATTTCACCCGACGGCAGATGAACAATGTCGCCCATCATTGCCGAGGAAGATGCCTGGCCTTCCGCCGGCCCTAAGTTCGGATCGTCATGATAGAGCGTGCCTTCTTGACTGAATTTTGTATCGACATCGATCACCATGCGCCCGCCGTGACCGCCCGTCGTCGCGTAATGATGACGCTTACGCAAGCAATCCAAGATGGCCCCTCGGGAAAGCTCGTTGGTGAGCATGCAGGTCAGTCCGCCGACAGCACCAAACAACGACGCACCCGGGTAACTCGCCCCGGGCCGGCCCTTGTGACCATCTGAGTTGGCGACGATACCCGAGCGGTAGCCCATTTCGAGCGCGTCTTGTACGATCCATTCAAATGTGCCCCAGGACGAATGAACCTCCATGGATTTTTCAAACCGCCCGTCATGAGCCAACTTCACATCGGCATACCGGCCACCGCAGTGGGCAAACGTCACCACATCCCATTCACGCTCGGCCGCCAAGTCCTCGAATAATTCGGCGGCGGTGTTGGAATCGGTGTCAATGTCGCTGACGTCCTCGATCAACGCATGCGACGAGCGCCGAATTTGCCGGCCTTCGGTCGAGAAATAAACATTTCGGTCGCCGCCCATCGGCGTATTGCCTGACCATTCATATCCCGGCAGCACGACGAATTCATTCGTCTTATCGTACTGCGCCGACAGACGGTCAAGTTCCCGCCAAAAATCATTGGTAACCTGAAAATCGTTGGCTTGATGGCCGGTCGCATCGACAAAGGCACGGTCACGGGCAAAGGCAAAATACTGATCCGCACTATTGGTACCGATGGATTCTTCCGATTGACCGTGCAGATCTCCCCAAAACGGAATCAAGGTAGCCTCATCGACTACACGAAGCGGATTGGCTTCTGCGGCTATAGAACCGTCTGGGTGGTAGAACTCAAGCGTAACATCGCCGGCCGCCTTAACAGACAAATTCGGCACTTCAACGGCGAATTCGCCCGGCCTGATCGTCATCGTTTCAGGCAAACCCTCAACGGGCGCACTTGATTTGACCGTCAATGTGGTATCGCAAAGATTTGACGGGTTGCCCCATTTATCTTCGCCTTTCACTTTAAGCGAAAATGTTTCGCCAACACGCCGCAGAGTCGGCCATACGGCAACATATTGCTCCGGCTTGCCCGGTACAATCTTGATCACAGGCTGGTCGGGTAAGGGCTGGTAATTGTATGTCGCGATCGGATCCACCAGAACGCGGAATTCAAATGTGTCTTCGCAGAACGTCTGCAGGCGCATGCCGGGAGACCCCCCATCGGTCACACCGAATTTAATCGTGATCGTATCGCCCTCTTTCATAAAGCCTTTAACGACCTTGATATATAACGTGCGGTCCCAAGGACGGACGTTCCCTTTTGGATCATACCGGCATTCCAGGACCGCATTGTTGGAAGCTTCGATGACCGTATAATTCGGCCGTTTTGGATCTTCGAATTGCGGTCGGGTCTGATCAGATGCAAACCGGAAACAAACTCGCATCGATCCACTGTCATCGATCCCGAACTTGCCGCAGGTATAGGTCAACGTAAATGTTTGATATGAGCCTGCTTCAAACGTGCCTTCCGGTGTGATCGTCGCCGTACCGAGGTCTTCTGCGTTGATCGGGGCGCGAATCGTACCTGAATTCATGGCCATGTAAGACGGCGCGCCGGATGCATCATCAGGGCTGCCCATGGGGGCTTCACTCATGACGGTCCTCCCTTGTCATGGTTTTATAACCTTTGGTTGTCGCATTTTAGCCGTAGTTCAGGCCTGTTGGCTAATGCTCAATCCAAAATAATTGATTGATTTAGTCGTTATTCGTAACCGCGACGTAATCCGGGTCTTCCTGGGCATCGCGTTCGAAGGTGAGAAAGTCATAATAGCCGCAGCGCCCATCGCCGGGATATTCGCGGCATATTTTCGGCCGTCCCGCATAAATTGTGCATTGGCGCTCTTCACTGTCGAGGAACTGGCATGCCGTACCATAATACTCGTCGTATTTATGACGCAGGATGCGTGAGCCGTCATTGGTGCTTTTTTTGGTGTATTTTTTCGCGGCTTTCTTTTCGCTGACGCCAAAATATTTCGCCAGACGTTTTAAATCAGAATTCTTCACGATGATATCCGGATAAGTACAACAGTACGCCGGACATTTAAGACAATTATATTTAAGTTTTTTCTTCGCCATACTGTGCTGGTAACGTATCGCTGTGGCCATGACAAGCGCCATTGGCCAAATAAGTGTGGATTATTCGAAAATTAAGGCACGGTTGATTGTTCCACTCTGCCTTTGTTAAGATGAAAACGCACAATGGGGGAATGAATACATAACAAGAATTCGAGGATTTAATTCCTTGGTCTTTCCCCGGCGGCGCGATACTGACTGACCGGCTTTGGCCGGTTCCTGCCATGGAAACGTCAGTATCCTTTAATAGGATTGGCCGGACTTTCCCGCCTGATTTGCCGCCCCAAAATTTAGTTTGAACCGTTCTGTCGGTCGGAAAACCCCACATAGTTGTGGGTTTTTCGCAGCAACGTTTATAGGCGCTGTTGATATTGGTGCCGGCGGAACCTGTTACGGATGATAGGAAGCCTGGGAGCAATAATGTTAGACCACGATACGAAACAAGATTACGGATCGAATCCGACTGCGGTTCGAGAAACGGACCACTATCAAAAAGAATACATACAATCCTTTGTCGAGAAATGGGATGAGCTGATCGATTGGGACGCCCGGGCCGACAGTGAAGGCCAGTTTTTTATCGATATGCTCAAAGCGCGCGGTAAAGAGAAAATCCTCGATGTTGCCACCGGTACGGGATTTCATTCCGTACAGCTTTTAAAAGCCGGTTTTGAAGTCACCAGCGTCGACGGTAACGCCGAAATGCTGACAAAGGCTTTCGAAAACGCCCGGGACCGGGATCAAGTCTTACACACCGTTCATGCGGATTGGCGCTGGCTGAACAAAGACGTTCACAGCAAATACGACGCAATTATTTGTCTCGGCAATTCCTTTACCCACTTGTTTAAGGAACGTGACCGGCGCCGCGCCTTGGCCGAATTTTATGCCGCCCTGCGCTATGACGGTATTTTGATTTTAGATCAGCGGAATTATGACGCAATCCTCGATGAAGGATTCAGCACGAAACACAAATACTACTACTGCGGCGATCAGGTCAGCGCCGAGCCCGAGCATATTGACGATGGTCTCGCGCGTTTCAAGTATCAATTCCCGGACGGTGCCCAATACAATCTAAACATGTACCCTTTACGTAAAAATTATATGCAATCTCTGTTCAAGGAAGTCGGTTTTCAAAAAGTAAAAACCTACGGCGACTTTAAAGAAACCTATCAAGACAACGAGCCTGATTTCTTCGTCCACGTTGCCGAAAAAACCTATCATGCTAAATAAATCCCCGGCGGTTGCCGTAACGGAATCTTACTACGACAGTTCCGAAGCCGATGCCTTTTATAAAAATATCTGGGGCGGCGAAGACATTCATATCGGCATTTATGAACCGCTTGACGAACCTATCGCGACGGCAAGCCGGCGCACGGTCGCTGAAATGGCGAGCATGCTCAAACCGTTGGATGAAACAAAGCATGTCCTGGATCTGGGCGCCGGTTACGGCGGATCGGCCCGTTATTTAGCGGAACACTACGGTTGCCGCGTCACATGCTTGAATCTCAGCGAAACCCAGAATGCCCTGAACCGGGAAAAGAATTCCGAATCCGGCCTGGCTGACAAAATCGACGTGGTCCACGGCAACTTCGAAGACGTTCCCGAGCCGGATGAAAAATTTGATGTTGTCTGGTCGCAGGATGCCATTCTGCATAGCGGCGACCGCATCAAAGTTCTTGAAGAGGTGAAGCGTTTACTGCGCCCGAACGGGCATTTCATCTTCACGGACCCGATGCAACGCAACAATTGTCCGGAAGGCGTTCTGCAACCGATCTTAGACCGCATACACTTGGAAACTCTGGGGTCATTCGATTTTTACCGAAACGCCTTGCTACAACTCGGCTTCAAGGAAGTTGAAATGCGCGATCTCACGAAACAACTGCGCAATCACTACCATCGTGTCAGCGAGGAACTGAGCGGGCGCCGGGCGGAAATGCTCAAATTATCCGGCACCGAATATGTCGAAAACATGCTTAAGGGCCTTAAGTATTGGGTCGATGGTGCAGATAAAGAATACCTTGCTTGGGGTATTATGCATTTTCAGCGGTCGGCGTAACAACCATGCCCCCGATGGAGGATCAGCCCCGAAGCGGCCTTCAGATTAACGCACCGGTCTTTTTATCCGCCGTTCTTCTGATCCTCTTATTCATCATTTTCACGCTCAGCGACCTCGATAAAGCGGCGCAAATATTTAAAGCGATGCAAACCACCATCGCCGAAAACGGTGGATGGTTTTTTGTTTTAACAACAAATCTGCTTCTCGCTTTTTGCGTTTTTTTGATATTTAGCCGTTACGGCTCCATTCGATTGGGCGGCCCCGGCGCAAAACCGGATTTTTCCCGTTGGGCATGGTTCGCCATGCTCTATTCCGCGGGCATGGGTATCGGCCTCGTATTTTTTGCCGTAGCCGAACCAATTCTGCACTTCACAAAACCGCCGCTTGATTCTGCGACCGTCAACGCCTCGCAATGGGCCATGGCTCAGGAGGCCATGGGCCTGACGTTTCTGCACTGGGGCCTGCACCCTTGGGCGATTTATGCCGCTATCGGACTCGCGCTGGCCTACGCAGGGTTCAACAAAGGCCTGCCGCTGACCATTCGCAGTGTCTTTTATCCCCTACTCGGCGAGCGCATCCATGGCCCGGCCGGCCATATTATCGATATTCTGGCAACGGTCGCCACGTTGTTCGGTGTCGCAACATCGCTCGGTCTCGGCGTGAATCAAATTAACGCAGGCCTTGACGTAACGTTCGGAATCACGCCCTCTCTCGAAACTCAACTCTGGCTGATTTTATTTATTACCTTGATCGCAACCGGCTCCGTCGTGTCGGGACTGGATCACGGTATCAAGCGCATCAGTGAAGCCAATATGATCCTTGCGGGCGGCTTGATGCTTTTTGTCCTGGCCGTCGGCCCGACACTTTTTATTTTAAACGGATTTCTTCAGAATCTCGGTTATTACCTTCAAAATTTCCCAAGGCTCGCGACGTGGGGCGAAACTTATACCGGCACGGATTGGCAAAATAGCTGGACCGTTTTTTACTACGCGTGGTGGATCGCCTGGTCACCCTTTGTCGGCATGTTTATCGCCCGCGTGTCGCGCGGACGCACGATCCGGGAATTTGTGTTGGCCGTTCTTATTATTCCCACACTTGTCGGCTTTCTCTGGCTGACGGTTTTCGGGACCGGTGCGCTTCATGTTGAATTGTTTGGCAAAGGCGGTATCGGCGACGCCGTCAAGGAAAGCGTGCCCCAGGCCTTATTTACCTATCTCGGACACTTTCCACTCTCGGAAATCACGATTTTTCTGGCAACCGTTGTCGTAATCACTTTTTTCGTCACCTCTTCCGACTCGGGCTCTTTGGTTATCGACATTATTACCGCCGGCGGCGCTTTAAACCCGCCGGTCGCGCAACGCGTTTTCTGGGCACTGACCGAAGGTATCGTCGCCGCCGTTCTTTTGGTCGGCGGTGGACTCACGGCGTTGCAAACGGCCGCCATTACAACAGGCTTTCCCTTCGCCGTTATTCTGTTGCTGGCTTGTTACAGTCTGTACCGGTCCTTGAAGGACGACCCAAGCCTAACGGGTTAAGCCGCTGAGAACGGCCCGAATGTCGCCGACCCCCTCAAGCGCCTCTAAAGCTTCGAACACACCGCGCGATTGTTTTTGTTCGATGCCGGCAAAATCGGTGCAGCCGGAGAACTTACCCCACAACCGTTCGCTTGAAAGCTCGCGCCCCGGATAGCCCGGCGCTATATCGACACGCACATCATGCGTTTCGCCGTTCGTTGTCGCGACGTGAACCTCAATAAACCCACGCGGCCCCGGCCCTCTTGTTTCCGCCAAGGGGTCTTCGGCAATACAACGGGCATTTTCTTCCATGGTAATTTTCTCGATGTGCGAGAGAATGTCCTGGCGTTTAATAGCTTCTTCGCTGAAATGCTCCAGCTTGACCGCCCCCTCCACCAGTGCAACGGCAACGGAATACTCCATCGAGTACGGCGCTTCCGTCGGCGTTTTCGGATAGGCATCGCGAAGCGGGTTCTTACCGCCCGGCGGCAGCACGATATGAATCTTAGCGACAGTCTCCGGCGTCAGCCCGTATTTTTCGCGCAATTGCAGCAAACCGTCGATGGGACGTGCACAGGCATTCGAACTCGGAAAGTTTTTCATGCCGATACCGTGCTCGACAAAGGCATACGGATTACCCAACAGATTGCCGGCTTTTTCCGCACTCGAGTTCTCGTCACCATAGGCCTGAAAGAAATTATCCTTGCCTTCCATGACTTCCATATGCGCGGAGACACCGCTTTGTGCCATCATCGTTGCAATGACGCCGTTGCGCGCAGCCATGCCCGAGTGCAATGGCTTCATCATAGTGCCGAAGTTGCGCTGAATTCCGCTCGCCATGGAAGCCACAATCCCCAGCGTGCGTTGCAATGTGTCTCGATCAATATCCATCATCTTGGCGAGCGCGCAAGCCGCGCCGAAACCGCTCAACGTGCCAGTCGCATGAAACCCGCGCTTGATGTAATGTCCCATGCCAAGGCCCCGGCCGATACAGGTCACCACTTCCATGCCAAGCACGTAGGCCTCAAGAAATTTTTTACCGCTAACCGGTTCTTTTCCCAGCATGGCGTTCAAGGCGCTGATCACGACAACACTCGCATGCACCGGGTAATACGGATAGCCGTCATCGAAATCGAGCGCATGACCGAAGGCTGCGTTAATCAGCGCGCCTTTTTCCTTATCCGTTTGCAAACCGGTACCAAATATCGGCACATCGCCCTGCGCACCGCTAATTTCAATGTAACGGAGCATCGGCTCGGCCAACTCACCCGCCGTACCCGCCGTCATCACACCAAGCGAGTCGATGATCGCCCGGGTTCCGCGTTCGCGCGCCAATGACGGCAAGTCGTCAAAAGATGTACCGATAACAAAATTGGCAATTCGTTCACTCAGCCCTGTCATGAAAACACCTTCTCAGGTTGCATGAGAGATGCCAATTGACCCACATCTTGATTGTCTTTTTCATCGACCGACCAAATCGCCTGCAAGAGCCGGTTTTGGCGTTCGTTCGATAAAATACCGTTAGTGCAAATTCGGTACTTGTCTTCGACTTCGCCGTCCGTCATCGGATTGTCCGGGCTACCCCGGTAGCGCTCGTCCGCCCACTGCTCGATCGTTTGCCCGCTTTTCGGTTTCAAGACAATTTTCGAACGAATTTTATCGAACCCTTGCGCCTCGATCTCCGGATCGATGGACGTCGTGATCCTCTTCTGCATGTCGACCATGGCATCGGACTGTACAAACGCATTGGAAAATTCGTTTTGCCCGGCCTGGCGCTTCAATACAATCATCGCCAAAAGTGCGGGGACGCAGAACTTTGCCTCCAAATGATCGCGGGCAAAATCGTATGAGATTGGTTTTAATATATTGCTGCCGGCAAAAAAATCGATCGACTCGACGTCCTCGGGTTTGATGTCGTGCTCTGTCACGAGTTTCAGCATCGCATCCATCGACTGATGGGTCAGAATGCCACTCGGGTATGGTTTGATCGACACACCGGGGTCGACGATGGAATAGATATTCCCAAAGCCTTGCGCGAGTTTTTCTTCGAACACCCCACCCGCGAAGACGGTGAGAAAGCCGTAATCGCCGTCGAGCGCGGAATCGTTGGCTTCCAGCCCCTTTGCCGCCAGTTCCGCCGCCATGATCCCGTTTTCGGCTGCCGCCCCGAAATGCAACGGCTTGGTCATGGTACCGACGTTGGCGCGAATGCCCGCAGAAGAACAACTGCACGCGATGCCGATGGCATAGCGCATGGCTTTTACATCAAGCCCTAATAGCTTTCCCGCCGTAACCGCAGCCCCGATGGTCCCTTCCGCCGCACTCGCGTGCAAACCGCGCTTATAGACCTCGGGCAGCATCCATTCGGCGATTTTACATTCCACTTCAAAGCCCGCCTGAAATGCGGCCATGAAGTCCTGTCCCGAAACGTTACCGAGCCTTTGCGAGAGCGCCAGGGCCGCCGCCAAGGGCGGCACCGTCGGATGGGTCAGCAGCCCATACACATGACGCGGGTCTTTGGAGGCTTGCGTATCATCCCAATCAAGCGCGTGCCCCGCCGTACCGATGACGCGTGCCGCCAGGGTCGCCGGGACTTTTGCCTCGCCCTGGCCCAACAGCAAGGCTTCTTCACCACCGCCTTGTTCGCGCGCATGCAACGCGACGATTTGAACCGGCTCGGTGGCGGACCCCGCGACAAATTGACTGATGCCGTCGATCATGCAACGACGGGCAATATGAAGCGCATCGTCGGGCAGCTTGGCATAGTCGAGATCAACCGCAAACGATGCCGCTTCGGCTGTTAAAGATTTATGATCAGTCATTTTAACGCGGCAGATCGTCGATCCGTTCCGGGAATTGCAGGAAGTTATGCACCAAGAACCAAAAACGGTGCCGGTTGATGCCAACTGTGATGTTATGGGCTTGGCCCGACATCATCACCATTTGCTTATCCCGCGTGCCGAGCTTGTCATAAAACTCCATCATATCTTCGTCCGTGGTGATACCGTCGTGATCGCCGCGGATCATGAGGATCGGACATTTAATTTTTTCCGGCTCGACCAGGGGTAAGTTAATGCACATGTCGACATAAGTGCCGTTCGGCACGTAACCGCCGCCGTTTTCCATTTCGGCCGCCGCCGCCGCCGCCGGCAGTTCCGGTGCCGTTAACCCCGTGGTGTCACGGGTGAACATATTGAGGTAATACTCTTCATCGACCTTGCGCGTGTTGGTCGCCTGCCACTCATCAAGCCGCTCGGCGCGCTTAATCAATGAAGGTGCGTTTTTACCCGTATAGGGGAAGGACGACATGATAATGCGTTCGACTTTTTCGGGATAAGCATTTTGGAACATCCCTTCACGCAATGCACCCGACGAGCCACCATAAAAACAAAACTGTTTCTGGCCGGTTTCTTTTTCGACAATCGGCATGGCGGCATTCAGATCATCAACCGCGTCGGCGACATAGGAAAAACTATCTGTCTTACTCGACTTGCCGTAGCCTTCATGATCCATCGTCCAAACATCATACCCCAATCGGGCAAAAACGTTCATGAAGGAATACTCCCCGGCACCCGGCACCGTGAGATCGCAGCTAGTGCGCGTCGAGTTAGAAGAACCGTGCACGATGAACAATACCTTACCGTTGCTCGGCACCGCTTTACTGTATTTCCGAAAAACAAAAAGGTCGACATCGCCCTTTTTAGCCCAGTGTTCTTCGGCGGTGACCTCAATGTCTTGTGATGGTATGAAATTGGTATCCGGTGCCATGTGGCATCCTCCCCTTCATTAAAGTGTTAGAATTTCGTTAGTGCCAGTGTAACAAAAGATGTGTACTAAAGAATACGGTTCCATGTGGAAAAGCTTGCCGCGTCAAAGCTATTCATTAACTACTTGAAGAACAACGATTTATTTTTAAATATCTGGTTTTAGAACCATGATAAACCGTATTATTTTGCGACAAACACAACGCAATCGACGAGCGCAAAGATGATATCATGATAAAATCAATCATTTTCTCAGCTCTTCTCTTCATTAATTTTGGCGGACCGGTTTTCGGTGCCAGTCTTTTTCATGCACAAGATGATTGGAAACGCCTTGATATGCCGCGTCAACCGGCAACACAATTTGAATTTACGAAATCCGATGAACTTAAGGTAACGGCCGATCAATCTGTCGCTTTTTTCTTTCGCGAACTCAGCCCCGACGATCAAAAGAAAACAGCTTTACACTGGCGCTGGCGAGTCGAGAAAAGTTTTCCGGCAACAAATTTATCAAAAAAAAGTACAGACGATAGGCCGCTTGCAGTCCACATTTGGTTTGGCGATTCGAAGTTTCCTTCCTTCTTCAATTCTCTCGGCAGCCTCTTCGGTGCTCCACGTAACGGAAGAATGATCACGTATGTGTTCGGCGGCAACCATCCGCCCGGCACAATCATTCAAAACCCTTATTTTAATCAAGGTGTTTTAATCATTCTGCAAGGCCCCCGGGCCGAGCTTAATCGATGGTATTTTGAAAAACGGAATATCGAAGCAGACTTTCGTAAAAGCTTTCCTACCGCCCCTAAGATGCTGCTTCCCCGGTATATTGTGGTGTCGGCTGATACCGATGGGACAAAAGCTAAAAGCGTTGCCCGGATCAGCAATTTGCACCTATCGGTATACACCAATCATAAACTCATGCACTAACGGCTGAAGATTTAGCCCTTCATATCACCGCCCCACAATCAGTCATTATTTGCGGACATCATTGAGGCTCCAATCATATGCAAAGCCGTCTATTGCATTAATAGACTGCAGTTGTTTCTTTAGCCCTGGTTTCGCGAATTTCATTAAATGCCGAATAACTTTTTTCTCGCTATCGCCAAAATCCGATTGGAACCAATCATAAATTTTAGAAATCGTAATCTCGT
>CALINB010000239.1 GCA_938045325.1 uncultured Rhodospirillales bacterium
CCCCAATTCTTCAAGACACCACATGACCTTTTGCACGTTAATTGAGTCGGCCCGGCCAAGTAATTTCAGCATATTCGGTTCCTATTTATCCACAGCCTGGCCGTATTCGTCAGGCTTAGCGATACAGTTTCGCCGGATCGATTTCGATCTCGGCAATTTCGACGATTTTGCCATCCCGGACGGCATTGAAAAAGCAATTCCGCCGCCCCGTGTGACAAGCAACGCCGGTTTGCTCGACCTGCAGCAATAGCGTGTCATTATCGCAATCCCAACGAAATTCTTTAAGCGATTGCGTCTGCCCCGACGTTTCGCCCTTGCGCCACAGAGAACTGCGTGAGCGCGACCAATAGCAAACCTGGCCCGATTGCAGGGTTTCGGCAATGGAATCCCGGTTCATCCAGGCCATCATCAGGACTTCACCGGTATCATGTTGTTGGGCGATGGCCGGCACGAGGCCATTTTTGTCAAACTTGATGGCTTTGAGCAGCTGATCGATGGTTGCTTGCGAAATATCGGTCATGGTTTTTCCTAACGGGGCTATCCATCAGGCTTTTCGGGGGGTGATGTCAACGATAAAGCCGCTTTGGCGTTATCAGCTTGTGCCGGACAGCCGTTTCAGGCCCTGTTCGAGATCCTTGATGAGATCGTCCGGGTCCTCGAGACCGGCGTGAATGCGGATACTCGGGCCTTTGTGCGGCCAAGGCGGGTTTGAACGCATGCCCGCCGGATAGGTCGGCACCATCAGGCTTTCATAACCGCCCCAGGAAAAGCCGATGGGGAACAATTCCATGCCGTCGATCATGGCGGCCAAGGCTTTCGGGGAGAATTCCTTGAAAACGACGCCGAACAGGCCGGATGAGCCGGTAAAGTCACGCTTCCAAAATTCATGGCCCGGGCAGCTCGGCAGAGCCGGATGAAGCACGCGCTCGACTTCGGGTTGTTCGGCGAGCCAATTCGCGAGAAGCAGGCCGGTTTCCTGATGCCGGGGAAGGCGGGCCGCGATCGAGCGCAGACCGCGCAGACCGAGATAGCAATCGTCGGGTGCTGCGGCATAGCCTAATGAATTCACAGCCGATTTGATTTTGGGGAACAATGCTTCTGTGGTGGTGACGGTTCCCAGCATCGCATCGGAATGGCCGACGATATACTTGGTCGCGGCGTGCACGGAAACATCGACACCGTGTTCAAAGGGCTGGAAGTAGTAACCACCGCTCCAGGTATTATCCATCACCACGACGGCACCTTTCTTGTGTGCCTCTTTAGCGATAGCCGGAATATCTTGTACCTCGAACGTTTGCGACCCCGGACTTTCGACGAAGACGACCTTTGTGTTTTCTTTGATCGCATCAGCAATACCGCTGCCGGTCATCGGATCGTAATAAGTTGTCTCGACGCCGAACTTTTTCAACAAGTCCTCGCAAACGCGGCTTTTCGTTGGATCGTAAACGTTATCGGTCATCAACAGATGATCGCCGGTTTCAAGAAAGGCGACCAAGCCCGCGGCGATGGCGGCGAGGCCCGAAGGCACGGCAACGCAGCACTCACCGCCTTCAAGGTCGGCGACGGCGTCTTCGAGCGCATGCGTTGTCGGTGTGCCGGTACGGCCGTAATAAACGCCTTTCACGCCATTGCGGCGATCTTTATGCGCTTGATCGAGGGCCGCCATCGAGGGATAGATAACTGTCGAGGCGTGATAGACCGGCGGATTGACGATCCCGAAGTTTTTATCCGGCCGGCGCCCCGTCGTCGTAATCCGGGTGTCTTTCTTCATGGGGTCGTCTCTTCTGACCCTGTTGCAATGGGAAGGTCCTCGCGCATGCCCCATTCTGACCAAGAGGCGTCGTAAATGGCGCCGTTTTCATTACCGAGTAAATATAATGCCATGATCGGGATGGCGGCGGTGACACCGGAACCGCAAGAGGCGGCAGCCGGCTGATCAAACTGAATACCAGCCTGCTTGAAGGCTTGGTGAAGCTCGTCGGCAGATTTGAAAGTGCCGTCGTCTTCGCGCAGGAAGTCTTTGTAAAACATGCACTTCGAGCCGGGTATGTGTCCCGAGCGGGATCCGGCGCGGGGTTCGGGCTCACGGGCATAAAACCGGCCCTCGCTGCGCGCGTCGATAACTTGAAACTGCAGATCAGTAACGTTCGCGAGCATTTGATCAACATTCCGGCAGAGTTCGGGGCGATAGGTCGCTGAAAACCGCGACGGTGGTGATGTCACATTGCCTTTTTCCGTCGGCCGTCCTTCATGACGCCATTTGTTCAAGCCGCCGTTAAGCACCGCGACCTTATCGTGGCCGAACGCGCGGAACATCCACCAGGCCCGTCCCGCCGCGGCATATCCGCCGCCGACGTCATAAGCGATGACGCGATGATCATTATCGATCCCGAGTTTGCCGACCGCATTGGCAAATTCATCCGCCGTCGGGAGCATATGATGCAGTTCGGTATCCTGATCGGCGATTTCATCGATATCGAAGTACACCGCGTTTGGGATATGGGCCTTGCGGAATTCGGCTTTGTAATCGGTTGTATCGCCTGGAATCGGAAACGATGCATCGATCACCCGAACATTCGGGTCCTCAAGATGATCGGCAAGCCAGTCGGTGCTCACCAAGGCATTCGGATTGACGTAATCCATATTTTTATTTTTCCATTACAGATGCCGGATCAGGAACTTTTCCAAAATCCGGTTGAACATTTCGGGTTCTTCCAAATGGGGGCCGTGGGCACAGCCGGGCATGATGCAGAATTCCGCGTTTGGAATACCTTTCCAAAGAATAAAGGAGTCCTCGGGCGTCGTCGAGCGGTCCATGTCGCCGACCAGCACCAATGTCGGCATGGTCAGCTCGTTCAGCCAGGATTGTGAGTCCCATCCTTGCATGGCGCGCATCACCTTGATGCAGTGATCGATTGAAGCCCCGCCGCACGCTTCCCGGCAAGCAGCATGAAACGGGCTGTTTTCGCCGTCGACGAACCAGGTCGCGACGGTTTTATCCGTGGTCGCCTCGACCCCTTGGGTTTTAAGCCGTTCGATGGAGGCCTCCCAGGATTCGAACCGGCTCGGTAGATCGCCGACCGCCGATGAGCCGTAAAGAATGAGCGTTTCGACCTTCTCCGGATTTCGGTGTGCGAGTTCTTGCGCGATCATGCCACCCATGGAGAAGCCGAGCAGGGAGAACTTCTCGATCCCGAGGTGGTCGGTGACTTCCAAAACCGAATTGGCGTAGCCTTCGAGAGTATCCTGTTCGGGCTCGTTGGCACTTTTAGCAAAACCCGGCAGATCGACGGAGATGACGTCAAATCCGTGCTTCAGGCCGACTTCCTGCATGACCCAATAATCGCATCCGCCGACGAAACCGTGTAGCAGCACGAGCGGATGGCCGGAACCGGCGCGACGGTAATGTAACATTCGTTTCTCCTCGGACTATTAGAGCCAATTGGGGTAGGGCAGGCCTTTTTCTTTCAGGAAGGCCGGATTGAAGATTTTACTCATATAGCGGGTGCCGTAGTCGCACAAAATCGTAACGATCGTATGCCCGGGTCCCATTTCCTGGGCAAGCTTAATAGCGCCGCCGACATTGATGCCTGTGGATAACCCCATGCAGAGGCCTTCCTGTTTCAGTAAGTTGAACACGATCGGCAGCGCTTCTTCGTCGGTCACCCGAAACGGAAAGTCGACTTCCATCTCCTCGATGTTTTTCGTGATACGGCCCTGGCCGATGCCTTCTGAAATCGACGTGCCTTCGGCTTTCAACTCGCCGTTTTTATAATATTCGTACAATGCCGCCCCGCCCGGATCGGCCAAACCGATCTTGATGTCCTTGTTCTTTTCCTTGAGGAACATGGAAATCCCCGCCAGGGTGCCGCCGGTCCCGACCGCGCAGATAAACCCGTCCACCTTGCCGTCGGTTTGCCGCCAAATCTCCGGTCCGGTCGATTTGTAATGGCCGTCGCGGTTGGCGACATTATCGAACTGGTTAGCCCAAATGGCACCGTTCGGTTCCGTTTCGGCGATCTCTTTCGCCAGGCGCTCGGAATAATGCACGTAGTTGTTCGGGTCCTTATAAGGCACGGCCGGGACCTGGCGCAGATCGGCACCCGCGAGGCGCAGCATGTCCTTTTTTTCTTCGCTTTGGGTATCCGGAATGACGATGACGGAGCGGTAACCGAGCGCGTTGCCGACCAGCGCGAGGCCGATCCCGGTGTTGCCCGCCGTGCCTTCGACGATGACGCCGCCCGGTTGCAGCAGGCCTTTTTCCTCGGCATCGCGCACGATGTAGAGGGCGGCGCGATCCTTGACCGATAGCCCCGGGTTCATGAACTCGGCCTTGGCCAGAATGTTGCAGCCGGTCAGCTCGGAAGCCTTTTGCAGCTTGATCAGCGGCGTATTGCCGATGCTCTCGATAAACCCGTCGCGTATATCCATCAGATGTCCTGTGAAAGCCCTGAGAAGGGGTTGTTGTTATGGTTGAGCGGCAGAGTAGCCGCCAAATTCGGGGCGATCAAGAACGCCATTTCGTGCGTAAACTTTTGTGATTGAGGCGGAACCACTGCAAGGCGATCAGGGTCATCGCGTTGTTGATTTTCCCCTGATCGAGCATCATGAGCACTTCCGAAGTTGGCACGCTGATCACCCGGATGTCCTCGTCTTCGTGATCGAGGCCGTGAACGCCGCCGGCATTCGAAGCGTCAATTTGACCGCAAAAGATCGCCATGGTCTCCGATGTCCCGCCCGGGCTTGCCAGATAGTGGGTCACGGGAACAAGTTCTTTAATGGCGCAATTCGCTTCTTCGACGGCTTCCCGGCGGGCGACGTCCTCGAGCTTTTCGCCTTCCTCGACCATACCTGCGACGACCTCGATTAACCAGGGGGAATGATCGTCATCCCAATGATGATAATTACGCGCGGCATAAGCGCCGATCCGGAACTGCTCGATTAACACGACCTGATCGAGGTCGGCATCGTAGAGCAGCACGGCTACGGCATGGCCGCGCTCGAACACTTCACGGGTGAAGCCGCCGCTCCAGGAGCCTTCAAACTGGCGATGTTTCAGGGTGTATTTATCGACCTTGAAATAACCGTCGTAGACGGTCTCTTTGTTCTCGATTTCGACGCCGTCAGGAGGCTCGATCTCGGTGCCGTTAGGTTGTTGGGGCTTTATCATCGACAATCTTCCGGTGAAAAATCGTTTCAATGCGACTTCTTCATCTATCCCATCACCGGCGGCTTTGGTAGTCTTCTGAAAATCAAAATTTAATGACACCCCACTTGGAGGAAAACCGATCATGCCGACCGTCGCTGCCGATAAGCTGCAACATATAGCCAAACGACTTTTAGAGGGGGCCGGTGTGGCCGAAGACGAAGCCGAAATCGTCGCGCGTCATTCCATCGGCGCCAATTTAGCCGGGCACGACTCCCATGGGATCATTTCCATTCCGACCTATATCGCGCGTATCGGTGACGGACACATCGTGCCGGGTGCGCCGTTCGAGATCGAAAAAGAAAGCCCGACCACGACCGTGATCAACGGCAACTGGGGCCTCGGTTACGTGGTCTCGGAAAAGGCGATGAAGCTCACCATCGAAAAGGCGAAGACATCAAATGTCGCGGCGTGCACGATTTATCAGCAAAGCCACGTCGGGCGGGTCGCGGATTATCCGATCATGGCCGCCAAGGAAGGCATGATCGCGATGATGACCTGCGACTCGGGGCGCACGAAAAAGAATGTGGTGCCGTTCGGCGGTAAGGAAAAACGCCTCGGCACCAATCCGATTGCGATTGCCATGCCTTCAAACCTGGACGGGGCCTTTCATATCGACTTTTCAACCGCCGCCGCCGCGGCCGGCAAGATCAACGTCGCGGTTGCACGCGGCACCGAGGTGCCGCTCGGCTGGCTGCTCGATAAGGACGGCAACCCGACGAGCGACCCGACCCAGTTGAAGCAAGGCGGCGCACTGCTGCCGCTGGGTGGTTCTGAAGGCTACAAAGGCTACGGTCTATCGGCGATGGTGGAGATTTTCTCCGCCCTGCTGCCGGGGCTTGGCTTCGGGGTGAACCCGGACGGGCCGCACAACGACGGTTCGTTCATGGCGGTCTTCAATGTCGCCGCGTTCCGCGATCTCGAAACGTTCAAAGGCGAAATCACCGAGTTCGCCGAATACCTGAACACCACGCCACCGGCGAAAGGATACGATAAAGTCTATTACCCGGGCGAAATCGAGCACGAACGCACCCTGAAGGGGCTCAAGGAAGGCATCACCATCGACGACAACACCTGGAAAAAACTCTCCGGCCTTGCTGCCGAGTACGGCATGGCCGATGAGTTGGGGATGAACTGAGCTCGATGAAGCTTTTCACCTATTACCGGTCGGGTTCAACCTACCGGGTGCGGATCGCGCTGGCACTCAAAGGCCTCGCGTACGAGCCGCATTACATCGTCGTCGCGCCCAATTCACAGGATCTGAAAACGATGAATACGTGAAATTAAATCCCCAGCGCACGGCACCAACCTTTATTGACGAGGGTGTGGACGGTGATGTGGTGCTCACTCAATCCATGGCAATCATCGAATATTTGGAAGAGACCCGCCCCGAGCCGCCGTTACTGCCGAGCGATGCGGCGGGACGCGCGCGCGTTCGTAAAATCGCCATGGCGATGGTGGCCGATACCCATGCACTTTGTGTTCAGCGGGTGTCGCACCATATGGCGAACGAACTCGATATCGAGGAAACAGATATCCGTTCCTGGCGTCAGCACTGGATGACACGGGGCTTAAACATCGTCGAAACGTTTTTGGCAGACGATCCCGCGACCGGCACGTTTTGCCATGGTGAAACCCCGACGTTGGCGGACGTCATCCTGGTGCCGCAGGTCCACACTTCACAACATTATGATGTGGATTTGTCCGGCATACCGACCATCCAGCGTATATATGACCATTGCTTGACCCTGCCGGCGTTCCAAAAGGCGAAGCCGGAGAACCAGCCGGACTTCGGCAAGGACGGCCGCGAGGCCTCTGGCGGCGGGCATTAGATTCCTCATACTTCGACAAGCTGAGTATGAGGGTTTCCGCGAGATAAGGGGCCTCACCCTGAGCCAGTCGAAGGGCGAGGCCAACCGATGAAAATCAATGAAATGATCCGGATTGAGAGGATTAGTAAATGGCAGCCCGTTCCGAAAAAATCACCTTCTCCGGTTCACAAGGGGATCAGTTGGCGGCCCGGCTCGACCTGCCGGATGGCGATCCGAAGGCGTATGCGCTGTTCGCTCACTGCTTCACCTGTAACAAGGATATCTTTGCCGCCTCAAGGATCGCCTCAAACCTGACCGATCACGGCATCGCCGTTTTGCGGTTCGATTTCACTGGACTTGGGGCCTCGGAAGGGGAATTCGCCAACACCAATTTTTCCTCCAACGTCGGCGATCTGATTGCGGCGGCAAATTACATGCGCGATGAACTTGAAGCGCCGAAGCTGTTGATCGGGCACAGCCTCGGCGGGGCCGCGGTGTTGGCAGCGGCCAAAGACGTTGAGGAAGCGCAAGCCGTCTGTACCATCGGCGCGCCGCCCGATCCGGCGCACGTCGCCCATCATTTTTCCGGCGCGCGCGAGGAAATCGAGGAAAAGGGTGAAGCAGAGGTAACGCTTGTGGGGCGGCCGTTCACCATCCAAAAGCAGTTCCTGGAAGACATCGAAACGCAAAAGCTCGATAAGGCCGTCGGGGATATGAGGAAAGCGTTGCTGATTTTCCATTCGTCTATCGATGCGACCGTCGGCATCGAGAACGCGGAGCACATTTTTCAGATGGCGAAGCACCCGAAAAGCTTTGTTTCACTTGATGACGCCGATCATATCCTCTCGCGCAAACCGGATGCGATTTACGTTGCCGCCGTGATCGCGGCTTGGGCCGAACGCTATATCGGTGACGGTGAAGTGGCGGCGAAACCGTCCTTACCCGATGCCGAACCCGGCACCGTGGTCGTGCAGGAGGCGGGTGAGGGCAAGTTCGCGCAAGACATCAACATCGGCGGCAAATTTCCGTTGCGCGCGGACGAGCCGGAAAGTTACGGCGGCACGGATACCGGCGGCTCACCGTATGATTTGCTGCTCGCCGGGCTCGGAGCGTGTAAATCCATGACCATGCGCATGTACGCGGATCGCAAGAAGATGCCGCTCGAGCGTGCCAAAGTGACTCTTAAGCACAATAAAATTCATGCCGAAGACTGTGAGGCTTGTGAAACCACGGAAGGCAAGGTCGATCAGATCGAAGTGGATATCGAACTCACGGGCGATCTCACCGACGAGGAACGGCAAAAGATCTACGACATCTCATACAAATGCCCGGTGCACCGGACGCTCGAATCCGAAGTCTCCATCGCGAGCAATTTGAAGATTTAAACCGCCCAAAGTCTTCCAGAAGCGCCGATGGCCGATGTGATCAGGCCGAGCTTGAGGTTGATCAGCACGATTTTCCGGATGGTGTTAAGGCGTTCGCCGGCCTGCGCCCAATCCTGAGCGGTAACGGCTTTCTTGAACTGCTCGTAAGGGCCGAAGAACAAATAGAAGAAAATAAACACCATCAGGATGCCGATACCCATCATGAGCTTGATGGCAATGGTAATTCCTTTGAGGCCGCCGAAGTCGACGAAAATCTGCCAATAGCCTGTAATCAATAAAACAATGGCCGAAATCCAGACCCAGCCGAAGAACTTGGGAAAGACACCGGCCCAGATTTTCAATCTTTCCGGCCCTTCGAGATGACCCAAAGTCGGGCGCAGCACGAGATAGGCGAAAAACATGCCGCCGACCCATATGATGGCCGCAAGCGCATGCAAGGCGGCGGCGAAGGGGGAGAGGGAGTCGAGGATCGCGTTATACATAACAAATGACCTTACATTAGCGGCTTGCAGCTTTACTGGTGAGTTTGTTCAGTACACCGGACATTTTCTTAAAAAGTTTATCACGGTTTTTAATGCCGTGGCGTTTGGCAAGATAAGCCGGATCGTTATAAGCGACCCAAACATCGCCTTTTTTGTCCTGCCAAGCGAGAACTTTCATGGGCAAGTCGATACCGATGGAACGCGCGCTTTGCATCAAGGGTGTGCCGAGTTTTGGGTTGCCGAAAATCAGGACCTGGGTCGGCCGCAGTTTCTTGCCGACTTTATTTAGCGCCGGCCCGGTGATTGATCCGGGCAAATACAGCGATGCCTTTTTCTTGAGGATAGCAGTCAGCCGGTCGAGGGTTTTGCCGACACTGTGGATGCTCGGTTTCACGACAAGACCGTCCGTGGCCTGAACCGGCGCGGCAAAAGGAAGCAGCAATAAGAAGGAAACGAATGAGAGGAAGATAATTTTACGCATGACGGGGCTCTTTTTATAATTGGTAATGGTTCTACTATAGGTAAATTCAGGCATGTTGGTGGCTAAAATATTAAGGCGCCGGCATTGACAATACCGTGAGGCTATGGCCTTTGGTGTTGTCGAATGTAACTACCATCACCAATAATTTCCGTATTAAGTATATAATATTTTCAGATAGTTATAGAAAATACCTCATGCAAAAAATTAATATACGTAAGGCCTGTCCGTGACTGCTTCCTCTCTCGATCCTCTATTCAAACCGCGCTCGATTGCCGTCATCGGC
>CALINB010000240.1 GCA_938045325.1 uncultured Rhodospirillales bacterium
TTCGATTGGGTTGCCGGCGGCGGAAGTGCCGCCGGTTGCAGGCGTGAAACTCTGGCCGGAATTGACGGAAGTCACGCTGGATTTGTCGGGGCCGAACGAACGCGGCATGGCGCAGCTGATGGAAGCCGGCGCGTTTCGGGCGGCACAAAAACTGAAGATTTACTACGGAGCTCGCAAGGATCTGGCAACGTACGTGGCGCGTTGGAGGCGGTGCATGCCCGCTCTTCGAGATGTTGAGATGCACAGCATTGCTTGCCCAGAGCCGGGCGATGTGCTTGAAACAATTCCAACAATTCGTCGCCTTCGACTTCGAACCACTGGGTTTCTTCCGGCGCACCTTGTGCAATTGGCGCCAAATGTTGAGAACATTGATACGCAGTATACGGAACCAGTGACCCCTCTGATTGCGACTCGATTTCCTTTTTTGAGGTCGCTGTGCATTGTTACGGTCGATTTGGAGAATCTACAATTTTTGGTCCACCCGCCGCTCAAGGACGTCGACATTGCTGTGGAGCGGAATATTACAGTGACGGCCGCGGACTGCCTTTTTTTGGGGAATGAGCAGCATATTAGCCTCCGCACCAGTTCAGCCCAGCTGCACCGCATCAAGTTGGAGGTGGGAGCCGTTCGGGACGGGGTTAAGACTGCGCATATCAGGTTGTCGATTGGCCGATTGTGCCCTACACGTGTCGGCATGATGCACTGCGTGAAATTAAACTACATTGACAGCGCGTGGAGTCTTCGAGCATATGCTACGTTCCCAGTGCATACAGAACCCCAAAGCTTGCAGTTTGTTCCCAGCGCAGCGACCCCCAAGATGTCAATCATTGATATTTGAGATTTACGGTTTAAAAATAGAGCAAAGGGTTGAATTTGCCTCTGGAATGTCCCACAGCGGCCACGCGTGAAATTTGCCACCAGGGAGTGCGGGGCTCACGTCGACCGTGGCGCCCAAGGTGCCCAGGTACCGCGCATCGTCGGCAAACAGCTCGTTTCCGGATGCCCACACATAGGTGTGCGGCGGAACGCGTTTGACTTTGCGCGTCGTAATTGATTGCAAAAGTTTTTTGGTAATGTTTGGTTCAAACATTGCTTCGCCAACTGGATTGCCGTTTTCGCAAATATTGTTTGTGTAACACCAGCCGTTGTGCTTGAAGGAATCGGACGAGCACGAGGGGTCGGCAACCGGTGAAAACAAAATTGTTTTTTTGCTTGCAGCAACATCGTAGTCTTCGTACGCGCACAAGAGCAAATGCCCGCCGGCGCTGTCTGCCACGGCAGTGGTCGGGTTGACGGCGTTCAGTACCTTGGCCACTTGCGAGACTTGCTTTTTATGGTTGGCGTTTGTGTCGTAATCAACAAACACAATTCCGCGCTGGGAGAGTTCACAAATTGCGTTTGCATACCCGGCATAGCCCAGCCAGGTGCCGCCAACAAACCCGCCGCCGTGGATGATTACAATGGGGTCGGGGCCGCGGATGGCATGACACCGGACCCCTTCAACGTCGATTACCGACACGGTGGAGGGATCCGGATGCGGTCGGCCCACGAAGCGCAGCAGAGGTTTTTTCATTGCTTTTTTTACAGCTGCCAACGATTTTGGCTGCATGTTGCGCCCCCGCCGAAAAACTTTGGTGAGCGCTCTGCATTCCACGCTGACCGGACCTTCGGCATCGCAGTTCCTTTTTTCAGACCAGTAAAGCCACTTGAACACGTTTGCCCGACACAAATCTATAAACGTCATGCCTAGTAATTACTCCAACTGGTGTGCATCGTGCTCGAAAATATGGTTTCGTATTTAATCAGTCATCTTGAACTCTAAGAGTAAATTGGAATTGCATGCCCGATTCTAGCTCGTTGTGCGGAACGCACTTGCGCCGAACCATTTCCTCCAATTTGATGCGCACAGCCTCTTTCGACGCATCCGACTTGATGTGCGAAAAAAAATCATTGTTGTAAATTCCTTCGCTGATGAGGTATGTTGTTCCGTCGGCTTTTTTGATGCACTCCAAGATTTCTTTCCGCAAATTCTTGACAATGTACGCGCCAGGGCCTTTTGCGTGGATTATAAGCACAGCCGGGGCCTCGGGCAATTTGTTTACCTTTCGGCGCTTGCGGTTTGCCGGAAAAAAAGACGTGATCGGCGGCGTGGTGGCGCCGCTGCTCATGGAGATTGTAATGGCCTGGGTTTTATAACTTCGTGACCTTTTGGAATTTATGGCGACATTTGTTTTAAAAAGGGTTTGAGTGCAGTTGTTTTGATTTCAGTCATTTTTTTTTACCTTGCCATGACATCTACCACCCCGCCGATGCTAACCAGCAGCGGCATTGAAAGGCCGGTTGTTTTCGTGCACGATTCCGATTCCGATTCCGATTCCGATTTGGGTAACTGCGACGATCGTGAGGCAGCCGCAATCGAAACGTTTGGCTCTGCGAGCGGGTCAATTGATATGATGGCAAAAACGGACACTGAGTTCAAGCCGCCGCCGGGATTGAATCGCAATCTGCCCGGCAGGAAACAACCGCTGCGAAGCTGCGCAGTTTTGCGGCCAGGCTTTCTCGCAGAGCCAACCGACTACGACATTGCTGAGCAGACGAACGCAGACAACCAGGCGGCGATTGCACGGTCGGCGGAGCCTGCGCGCACATTGATCGAGTTTGAAGATGTCATTGATCTCGATTGCGAGTGCGAATCCAGTTTTTGCTGCCCGATCACTCGGGCGAAGATGAAAGATCCCGTGATGGCAGCAGACGGTCACTCGTACGAGCGCAGCGCGATTCAGCGCTGGTTTCGCAGCAAGAATACGTCCCCGATGACGGGAGCACCGCTCCTGAACACGTGCGTCATCCCGAATCACGCGTTGCGCAAAGCGATTGAAGAGGTGAGAAATTAAACGGCTATGTGCTTTATTTGTTTTTATTTTTTGGATGCAATTTATAATTGCTGTCGAATGAGCCACTTTTGATCTGCCATGAGCGGCCGCTATGGCATTGTTGTGCAGGAGCGTTGCGTTGAAAAATGGTGCGGCGGCGATGTCCCTGCGTTTTCTAAAACATTGACGCGCGGGACCAAGCCGGCCGACATTGTCAAGCTTGTGCGTGAAATTGCTTCAAACGACTTGGGCGGCAAGCTTGTTGGGCCGTGGTGCAATCCCAACGTTGGTGAAACACTGACTTGGCAGCATTTTCCGTACACGGAGCACATTGCGCGGGTGATTTTGACCGGAAAGTGGGATCAAACCTGCCGGTCGCTGAGCGGCAAATCCGAAGTGTCCATTGTGTTTCCCGTTTCCCGGCTTGAGCTTCTGGCCGATTTTTTTGGAGCCAGTCACGTGGTGGAAGGCACCCATCATGACGCGCCAACGCTGGAGCTTGCCGGAATGTGGGGTCCGTGGCGTGTCGGGCTCACTGTTTTGGTTGCCAAAGCGCGGCAATGTCACGCAGTGCTTGCGCTGGGCGACGGATCTGCGACGATTTATGAGGTGCAACGCTTTTGGGACCTGACGTGGCCTGAAATTATTGCAGCCTACATGAACATGTGCAGAAACGGATCAATGAACGTGACCAAGAAGATTTTACTCAAGCAAGACGTCAAGGCGCGCATCACTACCCTGGCGGCGCAAATGGGATTCACACCGGGGAACAAGTGCTCGCGCACGGGCAAGCCTTTTGACGACGATCGTCGGTTGAAAAAACGGCGCCGCAGTTGGGACGCCAAGGTGTCGCGGCCGATCCAGTACACGGGTTGCGCCGAGTGTCCGTGCCCGCGCTTGGACCAAACGTTGACCGACGCCGATTACGCTGGCATGGGCGCGACGGTGACTACGCAGTGCCCAGCGAGCCCGAGCGAACGTGGCGACTGCGCCGGCCGGCGACTGGGCGATAAACCGATAGACGTGCTGATTCGCCGCATGCGGCTCGGCCAGACG
>CALINB010000241.1 GCA_938045325.1 uncultured Rhodospirillales bacterium
CGGAGGCCACCCCTTCGGAGTACTCGCCTTTTAAGAGCTGCGGGATGCCGCAGGCGAATTCCACCACTTCAAGCCCGCGGGTGATCGAGCCCTTCGCGTCGGGGATCGTCTTGCCGTGTTCGCACGACACCAATTCGGCCAGCTCGTCCATGTGGCTGTACAGAAGTTCGCGGAACTTGAACATCACCTGGGCGCGGCGCGCCGGCGGGGTCGCCGCCCAGGCCGGGAGGGCTGCTTCGGCGGCCGCAATCGCGGTACCCACTTCATCGACGTTTGCGAGCGGCACCTTGGAGGCAACTTCGCCGGTGGCGGGATTGTAGACGTCGCCGAAGCGGCCGCTGCTTCCCTTCGCCGCCTTGCCGTTGATGATGTGATGAAGTTCCTTAGTCATATTCTTTCGGTCCCCGGTTATTTTTTAATTTTACGTCTCTACTTTTCTTTGCCGAGAACGTCGCGGACGATGCCGCAGATTTCCTCGACGTCTTTTTCCGTTGCGATGAACGGCGGCGCGATGATGCCGCTATCGCCGGTGAATTTAATGTGCACGCCCGCATTGTACAGCTTTTTCTGGACGTCGATGCCGCGCCCGCCGGCGATTGTACTCGGCTTCACGTCAAACCCGGCGATCAAACCATACCCCCTCACATCGGTGACGACATCCAGATCTTGTAAGGCGAAGACATGTTCGAGGAACGGTTCGGATAACGCGGCGGCTTTGTCGAACAGGTTTTCCTTTTCGTAGATATCGAGCGTTGCAAGCCCCGCCGCACAGGCCGCCGGATGACCGGAATAGGTGTAACCGTGGAAAAACTCGATCATCGCGTCGGGTGCGGCGTTGACGACGGTTTCGTAAATCTCGTCCTTGACCGCGACGGCGCCCATGGGCTGGACGCCGTTGGTGATCGCTTTCGCCATCGTCATCATATCGGGGGTGACGCCGAAGCTTTGCGCGCCGAACGCCTTGCCGGTCCGCCCGAAGCCGCAGATCACTTCATCGAAGACGAGCAGGATGCCGTGCGCATCGCAAATCTCGCGCAACCGCTCGAGATAACCCACAGGCGGAACCAAAATACCGGTCGAGCCCGCGATGGGTTCGACGAAACACGCCGAAATGGTCGAACCGCCGTACAGATCGCAAATTCTTTGCAGATCTTCAGCGAGTGCCGCACCGGTATCGGGCTGGCCTTTTTTAAACTTGTTTTCTTCGAGCCAAGTATGGCGCATGTGCACGATGCCGGGCATGACCTGGCCGAACACTTCGCGATTTTTCATCAACCCGCTGAGCGAGGTGCCGCCGATGTTGACACCATGATAAGCGCGTTCGCGCGACACGAAACGGGTGCGATGGCCTTCGTCGCGCGCGCGGTGATAGGCCATGGCGATTTTCAACGCCGTGTCGATGGCTTCGGAACCGGAGTTGCCGAAAAAAATATGGTTAAGGTCGTCCGGCGTGAGTTGCGCGACGCGCTGTGACAATTCGAACACCCAAGGATGGCTCAACTGAAAGGGGGCGGAGAAATCCAACTCGAGAAGCTGCTGGTGAACCGCTTCGGCGATTTCCGTGCGGCCGTGACCGGCGGCGCAGCAGAACAACCCGGAGGACGCGTCGATCAACCGCTCGCCTTTATGATTCCAAAGGTGAATCCCCTCCGCCTTCACGATGAGGCGCGGATCGGCCTTGAAATCCCGGTTCGCCGTAAACGGCATCCAATGGGGCTCGAGCGTATTGGCTTTTAATTCCACGGTTTTTCTCCCTTGGAACATGACATGACGGGCATCAACTTCTGGGGTCCGGCCTTAGCCTAATATGATATAAACAAAGACACAAAGCGTAATAAGGACAGCAACAAGGACAAAATCATGCTGATCGGCGTTCCCAAAGAGATCAAGGACAACGAGTTTCGGGTCGGCATGGCGCCGGCGGGCGTCAGCGAGGTCGTCGAACAACACGGCCAGAAGGTTCTCGTCGAAAGTAACGCCGGGGCCGGCATCGGCTACACCGATGAAGACTACGAAAAAGTGGGGGCGACCATTGCCGCCTCCGCCGAGGAGGTGTTCGAAAAAGCCGATCTTATCGTTAAGGTCAAGGAACCGCAGCCCGTCGAGCGCAAAAGATTAAGCAAGGGACAAACGTTATTCACGTATTTGCATCTCGCACCGGATGACGAACAGACGCAAGACCTGATCGAGTCGGGCGCAACGTGTATTGCTTATGAAACCGTCACCCAACCGGGTCGCGGCTTGCCGCTGCTGGCACCCATGTCGGAAGTCGCCGGGCGCATGTCGATCCAGGCGGGCGCGCATTGTTTGGAAAAAGCCCGCGGCGGACGCGGCATGCTCATCAGCGGCGTACCCGGCGTGCGGCCCGCGAACGTGGTCATCATCGGCGGCGGTGTGGTCGGCGCGAATGCGGCCTATGTCGCCGTCGGCATGGGCGCGAGTGTCGCCGTCATCGATCGCAACATCGACGTGCTGCGCGCGCTGAATGCGCGGTTCGGCCCGTCATTGAAAACCGTGTTTGCGTTGCGCGACGTTTTAAACGAGTACTTGCTCGAGGCGGATTTGGTGATCGGCGCCGTACTGATCCCCGGTGCGGAAGCACCGAAGCTGATCACCGCCGATATTGTAAAACAAATGAAACGGGGCGCCGCCATCGTCGACGTCGCCATCGACCAAGGCGGGTGCGCGGAAACGTCGCGACCGACGACGCATTCCGATCCGACCTACGTGGTCGACGAGGTGATGCATTATTGCGTAACCAACATGCCCGGTGCCGTGCCGCACACCTCAACCTATGCGCTGAATAACGCGACCCTGCCGTTTGTCGTCGCGCTTGCCGACAAGGGAACGGAACAGGCGCTCAAGGACGACGAGCATCTCCGCAACGGCCTGAATGTGCATCAGGGCAAGGTGACCTATAAAGCCGTCGCCGACAGCCAGGGCCTCACCTATACCGATCCGCTCGACGCGCTGGGTTAACTCCCCGCATTAGGATTGCGGCGAACCGGCCCGTTGCTTATAAAACACATATGCTCAGTTCCGAACCGTTCGTCATCCCGCCTTATCTGAAAGAGCGCGTCAAAAATCTGCCGCCGCTGTCCGTCGCCGTCGCCGGTGCCAATAACGCCGTCGCCATGGAAAGCGCGAAAATGATCGCCGACGCGGGCATGGCCGAGCCGATCCTGGTCGGCGAAGAAGACGCCATTCGCGCGATTGCCAAAGACATCGGCTGGGATCTTTCCAACATTCGCATTGTCGCCGCTGATGACGAAGACAAGGCCTCGCAAACCGCCGTCGCGCTGGCCCGCCATAAAGAGGCGGCGTTGCTGATGAAAGGCCATGTCCATACGGATTCGATCATGCGCGCGATCATCGACCGGGAAAACGGTCTGCGCACGGGACGGCGCACCAGTCATGTGTTTCACATGACCGTGCCGAACAGCGACAAGGTTCTTTACATCACCGATGCCGCGATCAACGTTGCGCCCGACGTCGGCATCAAGATGGATATCCTCAACAACGCGATCGAGATGGTGCGCCCGCTCGGCATTGAAACGCCGCATGTCGCCTTGTTGTCGGGGGCGGAAGTCGTCAACCCGAGTATGCCGTCTTCAGTTGAGGCGGATGAAGTGGTGAAGCGCGCCAACAACGGCGAGGTCGAAGGGGCTATCGTCGACGGGCCGCTCGCCTTCGACGGCGCGGTGTCGGAAGAGGCCGCAGCCATTAAAGGTATCGACAGCCCGGTCGCCGGTAAAGCAGACATCCTGCTGGTGCCGAACATCGAAACCGGCAACGGGCTTTTCAAGCAGATGGTTTATTTCATGAGCGCGACCGCCGCCGGTGTCGTGATGGGCGCGCAAGTTCCCGTCATCCTCACCTCACGCGCCGATCCGCCGGAAGCGCGGTTCGCCTCTGCCGCCGTCGCCGCCATCGTCGCCGCGGCGAACGAGTAATTTTCTAAATATAAAAATGAGCGCCCCTCACCCTTCGACCCGTTCAGGGTGAGGAACGCCGGGTGTCACACTCATGCTGAGCTTGTCGAAGTATGAGTGTGTTTACGCAGGCCATGGGCGAAGATGAACGACAACAAACCGGCAAAGATGACAATACCGAGTGCCTGCTTCATCTTGATTTTCGCGAGTCCGAATAAATCGGGCGCGAACATATTCCACGACATGTGCACCAACAACGCCAACAGGAAAACGGCCCCGGCAACTTTTGCTGAAATTAAGGCATACTGTTTGAGTTTATTTGTCATTTTAAATTTCCTCCGTTTTAGGTGATAAGTTATTGACGATCTCTTCCCATTCATGACTTTGAAAACGATCGATCAGAACCGTCAAAACGGTTCGCGCCGCTTTCAAATCTTCGGCGGGGATATCCAATGATAGACGCGACAAAGCTTCCGCCTCCCGCTCCCGCAAATCGGTGAATATCTCCCGGCCCTTCTCCGTGGCCTGTACAAGTTTGGAACGGCGGTGTGCCGGATTGTCCAAATATTCGACCAAGTTTTCTTTGAGCAACGCGTTAACGTGACTTTGAATATGCTGACGCGATACGGGCCGGACCCGGGCAAGCTCCGGCACGGTTTGGGGTCCTTTGGTGATAACGTTTTCCAGCACAGCCCGCATGCCGCCCGAGACACCAACACCGTCATGAAGCCGTGTCACCGCGTTGCCCAACTTGTGGAATAACGAGCGGACGGCAACCGTCAGGGGATAGAGCGCTTTTGCCTGGTCTTGGTTCATGCTTCCTCGATCGATATATTATGACAATACTATTGTCATATTGACAATACTATTGTCAATAGTGGCGTGGATATAGTTAAAGCGGAAAATAAATCTTTAAGAATCAGATATTTAAGCCGGTTTGGACCAGAAGTTGGTGTCGCCGTCGGCTTCGATCTGGCGCGGCAGATCGGTTTCCCAATCGAGATAGGTGTTCATGGCCGTTTGATTGCCTTGGTGGCGGTCGTGCGCCCAAAACAGATAATCGATGGCGTCCGCATCAACCGGTTCTTCGGATTCGACCGTCGCTTTGCCCGCCGCCGTCCACGCATCCAACCCGCCCGCGAGCACTGCGACGGACGCATCGGTTTGGGCCTGCACGTCACGCGTGGCGAGCCTGGCGGTAACACCGTCTTTCGAGACCAGCACGATTTTCTTGCCCTTCGCCAGCTTGGCGAGAGACTTGCCGATCACCGGGCGGCAACCCCAAACAGCACCCTCGATGTGGCCTTTGCGGAAATCCATGCTGTGGCCGACATCGAGCACGGCCGCGTCACCGGCGGCCAGTTCTTTTTCAAGCTGATCGGGCGAAAGTTCTTCGGCATTCACATCATCGAGCCCCAACACATTCGCCGGCTGATCGCCTTTCTCGAGCGTCGCGTCCTTGAGGCCGTCGATCAACACGTACACCTCATGCACGTTGAGCTGCACCAGCCAGTGCGCCGTCATCGAGGCGCGCACGGCGGTGTCGTCAATCAGCACAATGCGCCCGCCCTTGGTGCCGACCCACACGTCGGTGCCCTGCACCACCTGACCGCCCGGCGCCATGAAGGAGCCCGGCAGGTGACCCGCGCGGTATTCGTCCGGCGCGCGCACATCGAGAAGGTACAAACTGCGTTGGTCGCTTTCGGCCTGGAGCTTTTCGAGACCCGTTTTGTCGATGGTCTTAATATCGAAACGCTGGCGCACGTCGGCGGCGCGCTTTTGCGCGATTTTCAAGGCTTCATCCGAAATACCTTCGTACGTCCTCGTTTGGCCGAACTCGGGTTCGAACCCGGCGAGGCGCCAGCCCATGGTGCCGTTCTCGAACGCGACGACTTTATTCGGAATACCCGCATTGATCAGCGATTGCGCGCCGATGATGGAACGCGTGCGCCCGGCGCAATTGACGACGACCAATGTTTCCGGGTTCGGCGCAAAATCGTGCACCCGGTAAGCCAATTCCGCACCCGGGCAATCGATGCCGCGGGGCAGGCAGACGCGGTTGAATTCGTCCATCGGGCGTGAATCCAACACAACAACGTCTTCGTCCTTATCGAACATCGCCTTGAGTTCTTCCGCCGTGATTGACGGCGTATGATAGGCGTGCTCGACATATTCACCGAACGCTTTGCACGGCACATTGACGCCGGTGAAAAGCTTGTAACCCGCATCTGTCCAGCCGTGTACGCCGCCCTTGAGCGTCGAAACATCCGTGTAGCCGAGCCCTTCCAAGCGCGCGGCGGCTTTTTCCGAAATACCATCTCCCTCGTCAACGAGGACCATGCGCACGGACTTGCGCGGCGCGAGATCGCCGATCATCGCCTCCAACGTCGAATACGGTGCCGGCACCGCGAACAGCAGATGATTCTCGCCGAATTGGCCGGCCTCGCGCACGTCGAGCAACGCCAACTCTTCGCCGTCGTTGATCATGGCCTTAAGGGCCGCCGCTTCAATCGTTTTCGCCATTTTAAAGTCCCTTTAGCTTAGTATATGCCGCGTTTATCGGCCTTCGTGTTCGACAGCTTGGTTGCGTCCGCGGTCACGGTGAGGTCACGCAGATCCTTCGCCGCAAGCCCCGCAAGCCCTTCAACAACACCGAGGAATCGTTTCTGTTCGCCATCGGATGCGATATTTTCGACAAGCGTGTTGAACTTCTTGATGTAGTCCGCCCGCTGTAACGGACGCGCGCCGCGCGGGTGAGAATCCGCCACCGCCAATTCATCGATCACCTTTTCGCCGTTCTTAAACGTGATTTCGACGCGGCTGCCTTGGTCCTTCTCGAGCGGGATCGGCCGGTTATAACGCTCGTTCCACTCCTCACTTTCGTGGGTTTTGGTTTTGCGCCACAAATCCAAGACCTCCGGCCGGGTGCGGGTTTCCATGGTGTAGCTTTTTTCGTGATGCCAGGTGCCGTCGAAAAAGGCGACGGCGAACGCGTACATCGCGCAGTGATCCAGCGTTTCGCGCGTGGTGTTGGGATCGTACTTTTGCGGATCATTTGAGCCGCTGCCCATGACCAGATGCGTCGAGCGCTTGGAAAAGATATCCACCGACTCGATGTCTTGTGGGTTATCGATTTTATCGCGGAATTTAAACGCGAGATCGATAATCGGCTGGCCGTGATAGCCGACCGAATATTCTTTCGGATAGGTATTGAGAATCGCGGTGCGCGCTTCGCCCGGATCGGGCAGCGTCACGGTGTATTCGCCGTCGGGGCCGTCGAGAAACATGCGGATGATGCCGTAATCGCCTTCGTACACCGGCGACGGGCCGCCTTCGCCGCGCATGGCCCGGTCGATGGCGTCGATGCAAAGCTTGCCGACGTGACCCGGCGCAAACGCCTTCCAACTCGACATGGTGCCTTTGCGGCCTTGGCGCGTGGTATGGGTCACGTGGGCGGCGTGTTGCAGCGCCTGATACATCGTTTCGGTATCGAGCTTTAACATCGAACCGATACCGCACGTGATGGCCGGGCCGAGGTAGGCGGTGTGATCGATGCCGTGCGGGTTCAGCGCCATGGCCATGCACATATCGCATTGCACCTGATAGGCGATGGCGATGGCACGGATCAAATCGTTGCCGGAGCATCCCATTTGCTGCGCAACGGCGATGAGCGTGCCGATGTTGTCGCTCGGATGGCTCGACTCGGTTGCCATAAAAGCGTCGTTGAAATCCAATTCGCGAATGCCGCACGAGTTCGCCCACGCCGCCCATTCACAGGCGACCAACTGATCTTTCGGCAGGCCCAGCACCGTGGCGCCGCCCTCGCGCGGATGGGCGACGGCCATGGCGCGCGCGGTCGCGACCGGACTGCGATCGAGTGCGGCAACGGCGACGGTATAGCTGTCGATGATGCGGTTGATCACCATCTCCGCGGTATCGTGATCGTCGGGCCAATCGGCGAGCGCCATCTCGGCCAGTTTCCAGGCAAGCTGGTCTTCTTTGGCGGGGGTTTCGCCTGGTTTGCAGGCGCGCACGGTGAACGTCGGCATTTTCAACTTCTCCAATTAGAAACTAAAACGTTTAAAGAACTTTCTTTTCCATCTCGAGGTAGCCATTGAGATCGACCGCATCGAAATATTCTTTGACCGTACACATCTGGTCATGAATGTCGCGTGTGTTGCCTTCGCGTTTTAAATGCTCCAGCGACCGCATCGCCGCACCGACCACGATGTAGCGTAAGAGGCCGGGATGCGAGAGCACGCTGAAGCCCGCATCGGCGAGCACGTCGTTGTCGTTTTCCCAAAGTTTTTTACCCTCGTCCATGTTGCCTTTGAGCGGGATCGGCAAATTGGCCGCCTTCAACTGATCGACCTGATCGCGGGTGCCTTGGCACGCGATATCGATCATGTCGGCACCGGCATCGTGCGACACGCGCGCGCGTTTGATCGCCTCTTCAATGCCGTGATCACGTGTCGCATCGGTGCGCGCGCAAATCACGAAGTCCGGATCGGTGCGCGCCATACAAGCAGCGCGGATTTTGCTCGCATACTCATCGATATCGATCACTGGATGCTCGGCATCGATCATGCCGCATTTTTTATAGTCAATCTGATCCTCGATAATCACCCCGGCGACACCGGCGCGCTCGAGCTCCTTCACCGTGCGCACGACTTGCATGGCGTTGCCGTAACCGGAATCAACATCGACCAGCACCGGAATGCTGACCGCGGATGCGATCCGCCCGCACACATTGACCATGTCGCTTAAATTCAGGAACCCCATATCCGGCATGCCGAGATAACTCGCGGCCACCGTGTTGCCCGAAACCCCGATGATTTCGAAGCCCGCATTCTCGACGAGGCGGGCCAGCAAAGCATCATGCGCCGAAACCGACAGGCTGACACCGGGTGTGTTAACGAGTTTTTTGAGTTTTGTTGTCGCCTTCATGCTGGAATTTTCCCCTCTTCTTTCAAGCGTTTGTCCAAATGGCCCTGCGAGCCGCCGGCTTCGATTACCTCAAGCAAAAACGGCGGCAACGGTTCGAACGACATCGATTTGCCGTTGGTGAGATTCTCGACGGTGCCGGTTTCGATATTAATGCGCACCCGGTCACCGTCCTCAACGATTTCGCGCACCCCTTCGGCATATGGGATGAACGGCACACCGGCGGATATCAGCAGCCGGTACGTCGTGCGCTGCATGCCCTCGACGACGAGCCCGACGCCCAAACCTTTCATGCCGAGCGATCCTTGAATATGCGGGTTGCCGTGCGCGAAGCGTTTGCCGAAAACGAGAATATCGCCCGGCTGGCATTCTTCGGCCAATTCGGGACGGATATTGTTCAGCACCAACGGCGCCAGTGTTTCTGGATTGTATTCAAGCAATTGCGACATGAAAAATTTATCCATCAAGCCGCCGTCATTCGGCACGTTGTCGCCGAACTTCCAACAGCGGCCTTCGAAGACCCAACCGTCGCGTTTTGATTTTTCATTTTCTGGCATGGTTTTACTCCGGCACCTCGGCCGTCGGCACGGCAATTTCTCCAGCGACGGCACTGGCCGCCACGGTTGCGGCGTTGGCGAGATAAACTTCGGTGTCGACATTGCTGCCCATGCGTCCGGGCTCATTACGGGTCGAGGTCGAGATACACCGTTCACCGTCGGCAATGGGGGCGACGGAACCCGCGCATGCACTGCATCCCGGCGGCAGCACGGTCGCGCCCGCTTGCGTGAAGATATCGACCAAGCCTTCTTGGGCGGCCAAGTTCAGAACACGTTGCGTGCTCGGTGCAATCAACAAGCGGACATTCGGTGATACACGATGGTCTTTTAATTCCGCCGCGGCATGACGCAAGTCCTGCAGCGTGCCGCCCGAACACGCCCCGACGAAAGCCTGGTTGACGGACTTGCCGGCAACCGATGCCACCGAAACGATATTATCCGGGCTCGGTGGTGCTGCGAGTTGCGGCTCGAGGGCCGCCACATCGAACTCGAGTGTTAAGGCATATTCGCAATCAGGATCGCTGACGGCCGGCTCAAACGGTTCACCAGTAACCGACTTTGTATAATCGATCGCCTTTTGATCGGGATTGGTGAAGCCGCTTTTCGCACCCGACTCGATCACCACGTTGCAGAGGATTTGCCGGCCGTCGATCGACAGCTGATCGACATAATCGCCGCCGAATTCAATCACCCGGTAATCGGCGTCCTCATAACCGAGCTGGGCGAGACTCGCCTGCACCACATCGCGCGCGAAGACACCGGGCCGGGCTTTGCCGTTTAAATTGATCCGGACGGTTTCAGGCACCCGCACCCAGGCGCTACCCAACGCCAAGAATGCGGGGATATCGTACACAAGCGGAAATGCCAACGAGCCGACGGCGCCGGCATTGGTGCAATGAACGTCTTTCGCGACGATAAAATTACCGGGCCGGGCAATGCCGCGCTCGACTTGCAGCATATGTGTAATGCCGGTGTCGTTGATGTCATAGAAATGGCCGATCTTGTATTTTTCAACCCAGTCACGAATTTCCTGGTGAATACCGGCCGTCTTAACGTTATGCGCCGGCACCCGGTGATCAATCGCAACAACCACCCGTTCCGGCTTCCAAAGTTCCTTCAAGCCCATATCCCACAATTCGCGCAGGAAAATATGGGCATGCAAATCATGCATGATAATGTAGTCCGGCTCGGGATAAACAATATCGCCGGGCTTGACGCTTTTCTGGCCGCTGACGCGGGCCAGGATTTTTTCCGATGCCGTTGCTCCCATAACACACCCTCGATAATCACCGGTTTTTAGCCGCTCAGAACGGCTAAAATCCTGACAAAAATGAATGAAATGCCCGCGAAAGCATAGTGACGGCTCCTCCCAAGCATCGTATTGTTATCGTTAAACAAGAACATAACCCATCACTGTCGAAGTCCCAAGGGGAGTCGCCATGGCAGACACAAAAAAACGCAAGGTCGTTCCCATCAGGAACGACAAGACATCCGAATCCGGAACATCGCCTCGAAAACCGCTGGTCGAATCCGCCTTCGAAAAAATTCACGAAGCGATTTATGACGGCACGTTTTTACCGGGACAGCGCATCCTTGAAGCGGAAATCGCCAGTTGGCTCGATATCAGCCGGACCCCCGTGCGTGAAGCCCTGAGGCGTCTCGTCGAAAAAGACGCCCTTTCCTATGACCGTTACGGCAACCTCATCGTTACCCGGGCCGACCGGCAGATGATCATCGAAATATTTCAAATGCGCGAGGTTTTGGAAACGGCCGCCGCCAGGCTTGCCGCCCGCTATGCCTATGACGAAGAAATTGAAACGTTAAAGGAACTGGCCGATGCGCATAGATCACATCCGCCGTCGCGCAAGGAACACCAACAATTCAATACCGTGTTCCATCGCACCATCACGCAGGCCGCGCACAACCGGTATATCACCCGGGCTTTCGAGGCCCTGCCCCATCCGGTTCGTTGGTATTCCATGAAGGATCAAACGACGCCGGAACGCTACCAGCAAATCATTGCCGAACATCAAGCCTTGGTAAAAGCCATTGCTAATAAGGACGCGGACGCGGCGGAAGAGGCCGCGCGAATCCATGTAAAGTCGTCCCGTAAAATCTGGCTGGAGCGTCTCAAGCAAACGGAGCTGGCAAGCGAAGCGTAACGCCGCTTTAGCTCATAATCATGCCACCGTTTACATTGATGGTTTGGCCCGTGGTGTAACAGGCATCCGGCAAACATAACGCGTGTGCGATGACGGCGATGTGTTTCGGTTCTCCCATATAGCCGACCGGCGGTATCGCATCCGGCGTGGTGGCGACTTCACCGGCGGTTGCGGCGCGTTCCCCGCCGATCTTACCCGGCGAGATACAATTGACGGCGATGTTATCTTTGGCGAACTCGAAAGCGAGGGCGCGGGTAAAGCCTTCGATGCCGGCCTTAGACGACACGACATGGGCCCGGCCCGCGGCACTCGTGCGCGCCGTCATGCCGCCCATGTTGATGATGCGCCCGCCGCCTTGCTTCAGCATGTGCGGAATGACGGCCTGCGAGCAATGAAAGGCGCCGTCCAGAATGATGTCGCAAACATGCTTCCATTCCTCATAACTCATTTTGAGAAAATCGGTTTTGCCCCGGTCGGCGGCGTTGTTGATCAGAATATCGATCCGCCCGAATGTCTTGATGATAGTGTCGACCATACCGTCGACTTGCTTACGATCGGTCACATCGGCCAAGTGTACCAGCGCTTTCGCACCGGTCGCTTCGATCTCTTTTGCCAGCGCCTCTGCTTCATCTTTCGAGTTTCGCGCGTTAATCACGATGTCCGCGCCGTCGTTTGCCAGCGCCAAGGCCATCGCCCGGCCGTTGCGTCTCACCGCACCCGTCAGCAGTGCGACTTGTCCTTGCAGTTGTTTTGTCATGACTTATCCTTTGAAATAATCAGGCAATGCCCGGCGAAGATTTTCCCGCACGCGGTCCCGCACGGACATATTTATATCCGGCCGCCGAAACGTCAAACCGGTAACGGTCTCGAAAAGCGCAATATACTTGTTACTGAATTCCACCAAGGTTTCGGGAGGAATGTCGGGGATTGGATCCTTATACGGATCGCACCGTTCGGTAATCCAGAGGCGTAAAAATTCCTTATCCAGGCTTTCCGGTTCCTGCCCGCCGGCAATACGCTCTTGATAACTGGCGGCTTTCCAATACCGGCTCGAATCCGGCGTATGCACCTCATCGGCCAGGGTGATCGTGCCGTTCTCATCGACGCCGAATTCGTATTTCGTATCAACGAGTATTAATCCGTTTTGCGCGGCGATTTCGCGCCCGCGGGCAAATATCGCATGGCTCAATTGTGCAAGCCTATCCCATTGTTCCTGGCTGAGCAGGCCTTGCTGCACGATGTCCGCCGCCGAAATCGGGGCATCGTGATCACCCTGTTCGGCTTTTGTCGTCGGCGTAAGGATGGTCGCCGGCAACTTTTGATTTTTCGACAATCCATCAGGAAATTTCAGGCCGTACATCATGCGTTCACCGCGCGCGTACATCGGCCAAATACTGGTGCTGGTCGAACCCGTAATATAGTCGCGCACCACCATTTCCACCGGCAGCATATCGAGTTTTTTACTGATGATGACATTCGGGTCGGGATAATCGATGACATGATTGGCGCAAATGTCGGCTGTCTTTTCAAACCAAAAACGGGCGGTTTGATTCAGCACCTGGCCCTTCAGCGGCACCGCGGCGAGCACTTTATCGAAAGCGGATTGGCGGTCGGTCGCAATCATAACCCGGCGGCCGTCAGGCAAGTCATACGCATCGCGCACCTTGCCCCGGTAGAAATTCGGCAGCTCGGGAAATTCCGCGTCAATCAGACAATTGCCGGTCAAATTCTTTATGTCCGCTTCGGTCATAACGGCAGCCATCGCTGCATACCCTTCACACTGCAGCTGCCCCAGATCAGCTCATTTATAGAATCAATCAACGACTGACTTAAGAGCTCGCCGCCTGCCCCGCCGACGTGCCCGCCAGTTTACCGAAGACCGCACCGGAGATGAGACCACTGCCGCCCGGGTAATTAAAGTAGAAGATACCGCCGACCAATTCACCGGCAGCGTACAGTCCCGGGATCGGCGCCATGTCCACATCCATAACCTGCCCGGCTTCGCTGACGCGCAAACCACCGAAGGTAAACGTAATGCCGCAGGTTGTCGCCCAGGCTTCATACGGCGGCTCATCAAGCGTATTCGCCCAGTTGGTCTTATTAATCTCCAAGCCTTCCGTGCAACGGCCATCGAGAACGTTCGGGTTATACGGAATATCCGTGTTTACGGCCGTGTTGTATTCCTTCAGCGTTTTCAGGCACTGAACCGGATCGACGCCTTCGAGTTTTTCAACCAGCTCTTCCAGCGTATTGGCCGTGACCTTGGTGACTTGGCGAATATCGTATTCGTCGCGGATCTGCGGGCGGACTTTTTGATCGAAAATCTGCCAGCACAATTGCTGCGGCTGGCCGAGAATTGCCCGGCCATACTTCGCGTAGGTATAGTTTCGGAAATCCGCGCCTTCATCGACAAAACGTTCGCCATCGGCATTGACCATGACGCCGAACGGGTAACTGTGTTTTTGGAACTGATCGCCGACCGCGAGGTCGCCGTATTCGGGTGCATTGAGCTCCCAACCCACCGCGTGGCAACCTGACCAGTTGCCGAACGGCATGGCGCCGATGTCGAGCGCCATTTTAATACCGTCGCCGGTGTTAAACCGCGTACCACGGACTTTAGAAAGTTCCCAACCCGGGCCGAGATAGCGGGTGCGCATTTCCGAGTTTGCCTGGAAACCGCCCGCCGCAATGACAACCGCTTTGGCTTTGACTTCCTCAAGCTTGTTGTTGCGCTTAAAGCGGACGCCGGAAACGACATGACCGTCATAAATCAATTCATAAACGCGCGCACCATAAACGATTTCGACACCTTCCTTGATGGCGATGCCTCGGTGTTGGTCGACGAGACCTTCGCCACCGCCCCAAGATTCGAGTGCAAGCCCGCCCCAAAACTTAAAGATACCGTCGATTTCAAACGCCTGACGGCCGTAAATCGGGACGAACTTGATACCTCTCTCGCCGAGCCAGAACATCGCTTCTTTGCTGCCGCCGACAAGGGTTTCGCACATCAACGGATCGGTACGGAAACTCGTGACCCGGAACATGTCGTCATAAAACTGATCTTCCGTGTAGGTGCCGAAATCGGTTTTCGCGAGCTGCTCATTGGTCAGGTCCGGCACCAGGCGCTTGATGTCATCGGCACCATCGAAGGCAAAACGGATGATACCGGCGGTGAACCGGCTATTGCCGCCGTATTCCTCTTCCGGCGCGCGCTCGAGCATCAGAACTTTCGAGCCTTGCTCGACGGCGGCATGGGCCGCACTAAACGCGGCGTTACCCGCGCCGATAATGACAACGTCGTAATTTGAATCAGGCATCACGCCCTCCTACTTGTTTTTTCAAACTGCTTACGCGGCTTCCATCATTTGGCGTAGCACGTATTGCAAGATGCCGCCGTTCAAATAGTACTCAACCTCATCAAGCGTATCGATACGGCTCAGCAACGTGATTTCTTCTTTGGAACCATCCGCCCGGGTAATGGTGCAGGGGATATCCATTTGCGGCTTGAGATCGCCTTCGAGACCGGTGATATCGAAAGTCTCGCTGCCGTCGAGCTTTAGGGTGTCTTTGTTTTGACCTTCCTTGAACTGCAACGGAATGACGCCCATGCCGATCAGGTTGGAGCGGTGAATCCGCTCGTAGCTTTCAGCAATCACCGCGCGGGCGCCTAGCAGTCGCGTGCCTTTCGCCGCCCAGTCCCGTGAAGACCCCGTCCCGTATTCCTTGCCACCAACGACAACCAAGGGTACGCCGTCTTCTTTATATTTCATGGCCGCTTCGAAGATGGACATTTCCTCGCCGTCGGGCATGTATTTGGTCACCCCACCTTCGGTTTCCGGCGTCATAAAATTGCGAATGCGGATATTGGCAAACGTGCCCCGCGTCATGATGTCGTGCGAGCAACGCCGGGCGCCATAAATATTAAAGTCATCTTTGCTGACTTGACGCTCCAGCAGAAAATCGGCGGCAGGTGTATTGAGGGAAATAGCACCGATTGGCGAGATATGGTCTGTGGTGACGGAATCGCCCAACAACGCCAAGACACGCGCACCGTGAATATCGGTTACCGGCGCCGGTTTCGCTTCGGTGCCGTCGAAGAACGGCGGGTTTTGCAGGTAGGTTGACGTCGGATCCCAGGCATAGGTCGGGCCGGTCGGAGCGTCCAGCGTTTGCCAGGCTTTCGGACCTTTTTCCACATCGGCGTAGCGGTTCGTAAACATCTCCGGCGAGATCACGCTTTCGATAACGCTTTCGATTTCCTCATTGCTCGGCCAGATGTCCTTCAAGAATACATCATTGCCGTCGTTATCCTTACCGAGCGGGTCGTTGAACATATCGATGTTCATCGTACCGGCGATGGCATAGGCGACCACCAGCGGCGGTGCCGCCAGATAGTTAGCCCGGCATTGCGGGTGGACACGGCCTTCGAAGTTTCTGTTCCCCGAAAGCACGGCGCAGGCGACGAGATCGTTATCGTCGATGGCCTTAGCCACCGGCTCATCCAGCGGACCCGAGTTGCCGAGACACGACGTGCAGCCGAAAGCCACAATATTATAGCCCAAGGCATTGAGATCATCCTGCAGGCCGGCTTTTTCCAGATAGTCGGCAACGACCTGGCTACCCGGCGCGAGACTTGTTTTCACCCAGGGTTTTGCCGTCAGGCCTTTTTCCCGTGCTTTTCGCGCCAGCAAGCCGGCAGCCACCAGCACACTCGGGTTCGAGGTGTTGGTGCAACTCGTGATGGCGGCAATCACAACATCGCCGTGACCGAGCGTATGATCTTTGCCGTCGACATTGAAAGCGTTGGGTTTTGCCTTATCGTCGACGAATTCCGTCAACGATTTCGCAAAAGAGACTTTCGCCTCCGACAACTTCACCGTGTCTTGCGGCCGCTTCGGCCCGGCCAGACTCGGCTCGACCGTTGAGAGATCAAGCTCCAAGGTATCAGTGAAAATCGGATCGGGGTCATCGTCATTGCGCCACAAACCTTGTTCCTTAGCATAGGCTTCGACCAAAGCAATTTGGTCCTTATCACGGCCCGTCAGGCGCAGATAACGCAATGTTGCCTCATCAACCGGCGAGAAACCGCACGTCGCACCGTATTCCGGCGACATGTTCGCGAGCGTCGCGCGGTCGGCCAGCGCCAGCTTGTTCAAACCGTCGCCGTAAAATTCGACGAACTTCGCGACCACACCTTTTTCGCGCAGCATGCGGACAGCATTAAGCACCATATCGGTGGCCGTCATACCTTCACGCAATTCACCGGTGAGTTTCATACCGATCACTTCCGGCAACAGCATCGAGATCGGTTGGCCGAGCATCACGGATTCGGCTTCGATACCGCCGACGCCCCAACCGAGCACGGCCATGGAATTCACCATCGGCGTGTGGCTGTCGGTTGCAACCAAGGTATCGGGATAGGCGACCAGCTTGCCGTCCGGGTCTTCACTGCTCCAGACCGTGCGCGCCAAATATTCGAGATTAATTTGGTGACAAATACCGGTTCCCGGCGGAATGATCCGCAGGTTGTCGAAAGCTTGCGCGCCCCATTTTGCAAAAGCATAGCGTTCCTGGTTGCGCTCCATCTCGAGATTGATGTTCTTCTCGAAGGCATTGTCGTCGCCGTAAAAGTCGATCCCGACCGAGTGATCGATGATCAAATCGACCGGCAGCACCGGATTGATCTTGGCTGCATCGCCGCCTAAGCGGACCATCGCTTCGCGCATTGCCGCCATATCGAGGATGGCCGGGAAGCCGCCCACGTCGTGGGTCATGACGCGCGCGGGGTGAAAAGCGATGTCCCGAGGGTTTTTCTTATCCTTGATCCATTGCACAACGGCTTTGATGTCGTCCACGGTCACGGTGCGGCCGTTTTCCCGGCGCAGAAAGTTTTCCAACAGGACCTTCATCGAACGCGGCAGGCGTGAAAAATCCGTGCCCAGCGCCTCGCCGGCGGCCTTGATGCTGTAATAATCGTAGGATTTTCCGCCGATGGTAAGGGTCCGGCGGGTCTTTAACGTATCATGTCCGATCGCTGTCACGGCGACTTCTCCCTAGCTAACCCAAGATGAAAGGGTATTATTTAAGTATTTTCACAATTTGATTAGA
>CALINB010000242.1 GCA_938045325.1 uncultured Rhodospirillales bacterium
TTCCAAACTTGCGCGCGTGCTCAAATCACAGGGTGTTACAACCGGCGACAGGGTCATGATCATCTCAGAAAATCGCCCGGAATGGCTAATTGCAGATATTGCGATCATGGCAATCGGGGCAATTTCTGTGCCCGCCTACACAACCAATACCATTGAAGACCACAAGCATATCGTCAACGACAGTGAAGCAACGGGTGCCATCGTTTCCAGCCATCAACTCGCAAAACGACTGCTGCCGGCAGCCCATGAGTCCGATGCCTTGAAATTTGTGATTACGATCGAAAAACCTGAGGTCAAACAGGGCATCAATACCGATATCCTCAATTGGGCCGAAACGCTGGACCAACACAGCGAAGGCGAAGATATTTCGGCATTGGCCGGTAAACTGAAACGAACCGATACCGCCTGCATCATTTACACGTCGGGCACGGGCGGCGCGCCCAAGGGCGTCATCCTTTCCCACGGCGCGATCTTGCATAATTGCTCAGGCGCCACCGATGCCCTGATGGAGCTTGGACTCGGTGAAGAAGTTTTCCTCTCTTTCCTTCCCTTATCGCACTCCTACGAACACACCGCCGGACAATTCTTCCCGATCTCAATCGGTGCACAAATCTATTATGCCGAAGGAGTCGAAACATTGGCCACGAACATGATCGAAGCCAAACCAACGATCATGACAGCAGTACCCCGCTTGTATGAAATGCTGCACGCCCGCATATCGGGCGCGGTGGAAAAACAAGGCGGCCTCAAGGCAACGCTGTTTCATCAAGCGGTTGCGTTGGGGCGCAAGCGTTGTGAAAACGGCGGCCAGCTCGGTTTAAAAGATTCACTTCAAGATTGTTTCCTAGATAAGTTGGTGCGTTCTAAAGTAAAGGCGCGTTTCGGCGGCCGGTTAAAAGCACTGGTTTCAGGCGGCGCACCATTAAATTTGGATATCGGTCTTTTTTTCACTGCTCTCGGTTTAACGATTCTGCAAGGATATGGCCAAACCGAATCCGCCCCCGTCATCAGTGCAAACCGTGCATCGAAAAACAAAATTCATACTGTCGGCCCCCCATTGACGGATGTCGAAGTCAAGATTGCCGACGATGGTGAAATACTCGTCCGCGGCGAACTTGTCATGAAAGGATACTGGAATAACGATATAGCGACCCAAGAAACGATCCAGAACGGCTGGCTTCATACCGGCGATATCGGCGTGATTGATGAAGATGGATATATCCAAATCACAGATCGGAAAAAAGATATTATCGTTAATTCGGGCGGCGACAATTTATCCCCGCAACGGGTCGAGGGACTGCTGACGCTTGAGCCTGAAGTCGCACAAGCCATGGTCTATGGCGACAAGCGCCCGCATTTAGTCGGCGTGATTGTACCTGATGACACATGGAAAGAGTCCCTAGCGGACGATCAAGATTTGCATAAAGCTTTAAGCGAGACCGTATCACGCGTGAATGACCGGCTTTCCAATATTGAAAAGGTCCGGCGTTTTATCATCGCCGACGGCCCCTTTACTATTGAGAATTCGTTAATGACACCAACCATGAAAATTCGCCGTCATAAAATCACGGAAATTTACCGCGACCGACTTGAAGACTTATATTAAACACAGAACTTTCTAGACGGCAGGCGGCGTTAACGGCTTCATGCGATAACTTGCAATTGTAATGCCGATTAATATCAATGCAAGGGCACCGACAGCTTGCGCCGTCACTTGCTCGTCTAAAAATATTGCGCCGAGAAAGACACCAAACACCGGTATCAGATAATTGTTGAGCGCAACGTATGTCGCGCCACGCAATGTTAACAAATAAAACAGCATGATGGTCGCGAGCGCCGTCGGAAACAGCCCAAGGTAAATCGTGGCAATAATTGAATTGGTCGACGGCATCAATTCCCATGGCCGGTCAAACCACAATGCAAATGGCACCATTTGTATTGCGGCACACATCATTACGGCGGCCCCCCGTGATGCCGGTGATAGCGGGGGCAGTTTGCGGGCCGAAACCGCGGCGGCGGCATAACAAAAGGCACCACCCGCAACAGCCAATTGCCGCCACGCATCATCCCCAAGCCTCATCATTGTTTCAGGGCCGACCAAAACGACCACACCGGCAAGTCCGAAAATCACGCCTGTGATCCGGGGCCCGTTTAAACGCTCATCACTCGTCATGAAATGTGACAACAACAATGTCGACAGCGGCATGATCGCCATGAGAATAGCCGCCAAACTGCTGTCGATTTTGATCTCGCCCCAACCGACCAGCGTAAAGGGTAATCCGTTACCGAGCAGACCAACAAGAAAAACAATCCACCATACTCTGCCCCATGGCGGCAAACGATCACCGCGAACTTTCAGATACAGCCACAGTAATATCGCCGCGATGACGATACGGCCTGCGGCAACCGACATAGGCGGTATCGTTTCAACACTAATTTTAATGAATAAAAATGAAGAACTCCAAATCATGCCAAGGGCAATTAATATTGAGGCATGCATGGTTGCAGCGTTCAGCACGGGCAGTTTCTTCATTACGCGCCAATCAATAAATCGTTTTTAAGCTTTCTATTATGCGCCGTAATAATCCCGATACCAGGATACAAATTTCGGCAAACCCACCTCAATTGTTGTTTTGGGTTTAAAGCCGAATGCTTTTTGCGCAGGCAATATATCGGCATACGTTTCTTTGACATCACCCGGTTGCATCGGCTTGAAATCAATCTCAGCTTTTTTACCCAACGACGCTTCCAGTACACTGATAAAATGCATCAAATCTTCGGCACGATTATTGCCTAAGTTATAGATCGGCGTGAGAGACACACCGGCGTCACCTGTTGGGGGTACATCCAAACAGGCAATGGTGCCTTCGACGATATCGTCAATATATGTAAAGTCTCTGCGCATATCGCCATTGTTGAACACCGGGATCACATCACCCGCGATGATTTTTTTCGCAAATGAAAAATATGCCATATCCGGCCGCCCCCATGGGCCGTACACGGTAAAATAACGCAGCCCAGTTTGCGGTATCTTATAGAGATGCGCATAAGTGCGGCTGATCAGTTCCGCCGATTTTTTCGTCGCGCCATAGAGCGAGACCGGTTGATCGGTCTGATCGGCTGTTGAAAATGGTATTTTTGTATTCGCGCCATAAACAGATGACGAGGATGCATAAACAAAATGCTGAAATTCCGTCAGCTGCCGGCAAGCCTCGAGCAATACCAGATGGCCGAGAATATTCGATTGAATGTAGGTATATGGATTTTCGAGGGAATAGCGAACGCCCGCTTGTGCCGCCAAATGAATGACGCGGTTAATGCTGGGGTGTTCAGCAAACACTTGTTCAATGGCCGAGCGGTCCGCTACATCGGCTTGAATGAACGTAAAATTATTATCATTTAATAGCTGCGAACGGCGGGCTTCTTTCAACTGCGGATCATAATAATCGTTAATATTATCGATACCAATGACATGCTCACCACGTTTCAATAAAGCCGTAGAAACATGAAAGCCGATAAAGCCAATCGCACCCGTAACGAGAACCGTCATATTTACAGAACTTATCCTTCTTTATGGGTTGTTCTTATAACGGACATCAGAAATTAAACCACAATTTTTATTAACGCTTGCCGACGCTGGCGGTGCGGGACGCCATTTTATTTGACCCAGGCAATTCTCAGAATATTCGTAGCACCCGGTGTTCCGAATGGAACGCCGGCGGTTATCACAATTCTGTCACCGCCGACGGCAAATTCTTCGTGGATGACCACATCGGTTGAAATCTTTACCATCTCGGCAAAATTGTGCGCATCCTGAGTCTCAATTGGATGTACGCCCCACGTTAGAGCAAGACGGCGCGCGGTATCTGCTTTTGGCGTCAACCCAATAATCGGTACGGATGGGCGTTCGCGGGCGGCCCGCTGGGTCGTAGAACCTGAGGTCGTAAACGTTGCGATGGCTGCGGCTCCAATGGTCGAAGCGACCTGTCTAGCCGCGGCGGTAATCGCATCAGCAGCTGTCGCTTCGAGTTCATGCGCATCACGCTCGGCGGCCAATATTTTCCGGTACAGCGGATCCCCTTCGACCCGCTTGATGATACGGTCCATCATTGTTACGGATTCAATTGGATATTCACCGGCAGCCGTTTCCGCCGACAGCATCACGGCATCGGCACCGTCATAAACGGCCGTCGCAACATCAGAGGCCTCCGCGCGTGTCGGTGTCGGCAGGTTAATCATCGATTCGAGCATTTGCGTGGCAACCACCACCGGTTTTCCCGCATCACGGCAGGCCGAAATAATACGCTTTTGCAGAACAGGAACGTCCTCGGGCGGAACTTCAACGCCTAGGTCGCCACGGGCGATCATCACGGCATCGACAAGATCAATAATCTCTTCCAAATGATCGATGGCCGCCGGCTTTTCCAGCTTAACCATGACCGCCGCGCGACCGGCTATTAATTTTCGCGCTTGGGCAATGTCATCGGGCCGCTGAACAAATGACAGGGCTACCCAATCGACACCTTGATCGAGGCCGAACCGCAAGTCATCCCGGTCTTTGTCCGTTAAAGGACTTAAATCGAGAATCGTGTTCGGAACATTGACTCCTTTATGATTGGATATTTTACCGGCCGTTATGACGGTCGTTTCCGCGCTGTCATTATCAACATCTGTGACACGCAGTCTTATTTTCCCGTCATCGACCAAAAGGTCCATATCTTTACTGAGCGCTGCAAAAATTTCCGGATGCGGCAGGCAAACTCGCTGCTCGTTTCCCGGCTCTTGCGACATATCAAGTTTAAAGACTTGCCCTTCTTTCAGGCTTACCGATCCGTTTTCAAAATCACCAATTCTCAGTTTCGGCCCCTGTAAATCTTGGACAATCCCAATGGGCCGATGATATTTTTTTTCCAAGCTGCGGACGATATCCAAACGCTTCTTATGATCCTCATGAGAACCATGGCTAAAATTAAAACGGAACACGTCCGTACCCGCTTTGAATGCCTGTTCAATGATGGCAGGATCGGATGTTGAGGGCCCCAGGGTGGCTAAAATCTTCGTCCGGCGTAAGCGTCTCATGCCCCAAAATAGGCATGTAACGCTTTGAAAGACAATTACAATTTGTTGAAGTTGCAGCAATCCGGCGGGCCGGCTCATTTTGAGCCCCGCACCCGCCAGCCACGCGAACGGCTTATTCGATTAAAATAGCCCGAAAATCATTCACGTTGGTATGCGTTGGCCCGGTCAAGACGAGGTCACCCAGCGCTTTAAAAAATCCGTAGGAATCATTATTTGCCAAATAGGATTGAGGCTCCAGATCTCGTTTCTGAGCCCGTTTAAGTGTATCGGGAAAAATCACGGCCCCGGCGTTATCTTCAGACCCGTCAATACCGTCAGTATCACAGGCAATCGCTGAAATGCCGGCTTGCCCCTCCAAGGCAATGGCCAAGGATAAAAGATAGTGTCCGTTTCGCCCGCCCCGCCCCGAGCCCCGGACCGTAACGGTTGTTTCGCCACTAGACAATAAAATGCATGGCGCCCTTTCAAGATAAGACAAGGCTGTAGCGGCATGCTGCTGCCCCACGTGCTCAGCATCACCTTCTATCGCATCACCAAGAATAACTGGCTCGATATCATTTTGTTTTGATATTTCAGCCGCTGCCTGCAACGACAGTGACGGGGTTGCGATAAGTCTAAATTTTGTACGGCTTAACTTTTCATCACCGGGCTTTGGTGTTTCGGTTTTTTCAGCTTTTAAATATTCCTGAACGGAAATAGGCAAATTAAGCTGATACCGATGCGTGATCTCTCGGGCTTCGGCAAACGTCGTGGGGTCAGCAACCGTCGGTCCGGAGGCAATGACGGATGGGTCATCTCCCGGGACGTCTGAAATAGCAAGTGTGACAACGGAAGCCGGATAAGCCGCCGCCGCCAATTGGCCGCCTTTAATCAAGGAAAGGTGCTTTCGGACACAATTTATCTCCTCGATTGTCGCGCCGGATTTAAGCAGCTGCTCATTCACCTTTTGTTTGTCGGCCAATGTAATATCTGCGGCCGGCACAACGCATAAAGCCGAACCACCACCCGATACAAGGCACAGAAGAAGATCATCAGCTTCAAGGCTTTTAACGATTTGCATGATGCTTCGGGCCGCATCCTCGCCTTTCTTGTCCGGCACCGGATGAGCGGCTTCGATGACTTCAATTTGCCGGCAAGGAACGCCGTGACCGTAGCGGGTAATGACCAGACCCGTTAAGGGACCCGGCCAATGGCTTTCCAAGGCAAAAGCCATCTGGGCGGCGGCTTTACCGAAGCCAACCACCACAGTCCGCCCCTTGGGCAGAGGAGGCAAATATGGCGCGATAACACGCACCGGATCCGCGGCCGCCACGGCTTCCAGAAAGAGATTTTGCAAAAATGAATGATGCATCATCCGTAATTTGAGCTGTTTTGAGAGCCCCTTAGCAATTAACCACAGACTGTTAAGATTCTGACAAGCCTCGTCAGGCTAAAATGCTCCTCAATCAGGAT
>CALINB010000243.1 GCA_938045325.1 uncultured Rhodospirillales bacterium
TGCCTTGGCGTTGGTTGATACGTTTGGGGTCACGTCACCGCACGCGATGCAGTGGTTTGTGCGCAAAGTCAAAGAACGGATCGATGCACGTCTCGAAGCCCACTTCCACCAAGATTTCGGTATGGGTGTCGCGAACACAATCATGGCCGTTGCTGAAGGCGTCGAAGTCATTCACTCCACGGTGCTGGGTGTTGGCGAGCGCGCTGGCAACACGCCAATGGAAGAAACGGTGTTGGCGCTTCTCACGATGTATGACGTCGATTGCGGCCTCAAATACAATAAGCTTAGCAGTCTTGCGAACACGGTTCGTGAAGTTTCGGGGCAAGCCGTGCCGACGAACAAACCGATCGCCGGCGATCAATTGTTTGAAATCGAATCCGGCATTATCGCCAGTTGGTTCCACAATTGCGGCGATGAGAATTTGACTGAACTGTTCCCATACCGGCCTGAATTGGTTGGTCGGGACTCGGCGGAAATTGTCATGGGTAAGGGCAGCGGTATCGACTCGGTGAAGATTATGCTGCAGCAGTTGCAAATTCGCGCCAGCGAAGAAGAGGCTATGGCGGTCTTGCAAGCGGTCAAGAAATTTGGCCTTGAAAGCAAGCGGCTGCTTACGAGCGATGAATTCCGTAAGTTAGCGAATGACGCCATTGCAGAAATGAAAGCCGCTTAATCAACTAAATTAATTTAACGGAACTTTGGCGGGGTCGGTGTGAAACTCGATCCTGCCTTTTTCGTGCGCTCAAGCCGGGTAGTCACATACCGGTTCTTGACGTCTTTAAATCGATAATGCACGGTTTAACACCGGTATTGTCCATCACACCGGAAACAAACTGCGCTTCGTCGTGTTTACTGTCGAAAGTGACCAGGATGGAGACGGTCGCCACAGTCATTATTTTAAGGCCTCGGGATTCACTGGATAGACAGGCTTTTCGCCTTTCAAAACACTAGCGACATCGCTCGCTGCCTTGGTTTGAAGCTCTAGTAACGCATCTTCAGAATAAAACCCGGTGTGCGGCGAGAGGATCAAGTTGTCGCGGCCGAGCAGGGGCGAGTCCTTAGGTAACGGTTCAACCGGCACCACATCCAGGCCCGCACCACCGATTTCACCGGCATCGAGAGCGGCGGCGAGGTCGGCATCGTTCACTAGCGGACCGCGAGCCGTGTTAATCAACAGTGCGTTGTTTTTCATTTTTTTGAACGCCTGGGCATTAAATAGGTTTTCCGTTTCAGGCGTTAACGGCGCGTGTACGGAAATGTAATCCGATTGAGCCAATAACTCGTCGAAACCCACACTTTTAACGTTGAGTTTCTTAAGGACATCTTCGGACACGTAAGGGTCATACGTAATGACATCCATACCGAAGGCCTGCGCCTTGGGCACAATGCATTGCGGAATTTTGCCAAAACCGGCCAAGCCCATTGTGCGGCCGCGTAATCGGGCCAACGGCACCACCGCCGGCATTTCCCAGCGGCCTTGCTGAACGATTTTATCGGAGAACGTAATTTTGCGTGCCAGTGCCAACAGCATAGCCATGGCGTGATCGGAAACCTCATCGATACAATAATCAGGCACATAATTCACGACGATCCCGGCTTTGGTGGCGGCATCAATATCGATGTTATCGACGCCGATGCCGAAACGGCCGATGGATTTGCATTTTTCCATACCGTTAATCACATCGGCGGTTATTTTTGCATAAGTTACAAGCAAAGCATCGCAATCCTTCGCGACTTTCAAGATCTCCTCGACCGAACCGTCCTTCGACATCCGAAGTTCAGGGTTAAGATCTTTCAACGCTTCTTTTGCCGGATCGAGACTCGGGAACACTGAGTCGGCAACGGCGATGATTGTCTTGCTCATGACGGATAACCTTTCTTGTATTGATGTGTTTTTTTAGGAATGATCGAGAACCATCTTCATTTGTTTGCCTTCACCGTTTCTCAGCATATTGAGTGCATTACCAAGATCGCCCAAAGGCAAATTATGCGTGATCAGCGGCTTTAATTTAATCACACCACGTTTAACCAAATCGATGCAGACCGGAAAATCCTGTCCCTTGGCGGCACGGGCATTAATAATTTCAATTTCTTTAAAATAGAGGTCGTAAAATGATAGTTTGCCTTCCTTTGCCGTATAGGTGCCGTACGGCATGATGCGCCCGCCACTGCGGACAAGGTCGATCGCTTGGGCAAGCGCAGGAACGGCACCGGCCGATTCAATGACAAGGTCTGCACCAACGCCGTCGGTGGCATCGAGAACTTTCTGTTTTGCATTATCATCCGGTGCGAATGTGATATCGGCGCCAAGCTCTTCAGCAAGTTCGCGCTTCCATTCGCTTCGGGTGATGCCGATAATCGGATAAGCCCCACGGGCCTTAGCGAGTTGCACATGCAATTGCCCAGTGACTCCCAGCCCCAATATGATGACTGAGTCGCCGGGGAAAATTTGCGTTAACCGGTGCGCGTGCAGGCAGGTCGTCAGCACTTGGATTAGTGGGGCTTCGTCATTGCTAACTTCATCGGGCAGGGGAAAAATATTGATCGGCGGCACGGAAAGATATTCGGCAAAACCGCCATCCCGGTCCCGGCCGATCAAGCCGCCGTTGGTGCAAAGCTGCAATTGACCGGCCTGACATTGATAGCAGCGCCCGCAGTAATACACCGGATCGGCAATGACCCGGGTTCCTTTGGCATTTACTTCTCCGTCGCCTGTATCGACGATTTCACCGACCATTTCATGCCCCATAATGCGCGGGTATTGAACCGGAATGCCGCCTTTATAAATGCTCAGATCCGTGCCGCAGATACCGGTATTTGCAACGCGGATCAACGTGTCGCCCTCAATCGCTGGTTTGTCGACGTTTTGTTGTGTGACCTCGTTGGGGGCATCCAGCACCATGGCTTTCATAAGCTTTATTCCTTTCGTTCCTTCTAGAAGACGAGCTTTGGCAAATACGTTGCGATCTGCGGGAAGATAGCAATCATGACCATGCAGATCAGTATAATAATCCAATAGGGCGTAGAGCTCTTAAATATTTGCATAACGGATACGTCTTTTTCTTCGGGTATGGTCGATTTCACGGTGTAAACCAGCAAGCCGAAGGGGGGTGTCAACAAGCCCGCCTCAATAGCTAAAATACCGATAATCGCAAAGGCGATTGGGTCATATCCAAGCGCCACTGCGATCGGTTCGAAGATTGTAACGGTGAGCAACATGATGGAGATTGAATCGATCACCATACCGAGTAAAAACCAAATACCAACCATAGCAGCAATAATCATCCAGGGTTGCAGGCCAGTACCGAGAATGAAATCCTGAATAGCGTTGGCGACACCGGTCATGGCCAGCGAGCGTGAGAAAAGTGCTGCCGTTATCAAGAGAAGCAGGATCGGCGCAGATGTGCGTCCAACCGATAAAACGCAATCGACCAGTTCATGCCAACGCATGCCTTTCATCAGAGCAAGCACGAGACCGATCACAGCGCCGGCGCCGGCACCTTCCGTCGGCGAAAAAATGCCGAACCAAATGCCGCCAAGCACGGCAACGACAACACTGATGATGCCGATTGCACTGGTCCAAACGGCGAAACTGTCGAGATCCTCATCATCGGTATCATCAACAACAGCATCGCGACCGCCGCCGACCGTGTCGGGTTTTAATATTGCCATGCCGAGGACATAAAGAATAAAGAGCGTCACGAGAAGGAAGCCGGGCAACACGCCGGCGAGAAAGATCTGACCAATGGATTTTTCCGTCAGCAAACCCCAAACGATCATCAGCACACTCGGCGGGATCAGCATGCCGAGGCAACTGCTGCCCGCGACCGCCCCTAAGGCAAATCCTTTGTGATACCCAAAACGCTTCATTTGCGGGTAGGCGATCCGCGAAAAGGCAGCAGCAGAGGCGATACTGACGCCGGTGACAAACGAAAAGATGGCGTTGCCAAGGACTGTGGCGACGGCGAGACGGCCGGGCAGGCGTTTCAGTCCACGATTAATGGCTTTATAAACGTCCGTTACTGCGCCGGATTTGGCGATAAACTCACCCATCAGCATAAAAAGCGGAATTACCGCAAAGACGTAATCACGCAGGGATTCATATGCCGTGCTGGCGAGCATTTTTTGCACGACAGCGAAATTACCGCCGGTTACGAGAAAGATGCCGAGGGCGCTGGCAATGCCCAACGCGATGGCAATATGAACGCCGATCCCGACCAAAACGACAAGGCTAACGATTAGGACAATGGTGACATCAACATCAAACACGCAAATGTTCCTTGAGCGGGGTTAGCTCGTTAAGCCGGTTGTATCATCGGTGAGCGCTTCGACCGCTTCCGGCCGAAAGACTTCGAGAATGGCCATGAGGAGGTAATTGAGGCAAGCAAGGCTGCCGCCGAATAAAATCATAAAGCGGGTCGGCCACGAAGGAACCCGTAGCGCGCCTTCACCCTCGTATTCGCCGGCGACCCAGGAATGGACAGCCATATCGATGCCGCCGGTGACAATCACCAGAAAGATTCCGGCACCCAACAAATAACCTGTAGCGGCGGCGATCCTTCGCACAAGAGGCGAAAATCGCATGATAATAAAGTCTGCCCGCAGCATGGAGCCGCTGCGAATAGCGTAGCTCGCCTGTAGAAACACGATCATGACAATCGAATTCATGACCACTTCACGAACGCCGTAGACGGGTGTGTTAAAGACGTTTTTCCCAATGATGTCGGAAAGAATAACGAAGCAGAGAACAAACGCCCAACCCGCCGCGAGTATCATGAGAAAGCGGGTTAAGCGATCGTTCAGTTTTACGAGAAACATCAGATTAATTGTCCGCTGATTTTAAATTCTTATTTAAGTTTGTAGCGGACCGGCCATTTGTAACCGTGTTTTTCAGCAGCCTCGAGGGTCAAGCGCAGGACTTTACTGCCTGGCAGGCCTTTTCCATCAAGATCTTTTGCCATTTTCTTGGGCCAATCCTTCAATGATTGCGCCCATTTATTGCGGACGTCGGCGCCGAGGTTTTTTACCGTGATTTTCTTTTTCAAGGTCGCAATATGTTTTGCGTAGTCGTCCTTGTTCACGGAACCGGTTTTCTCTTCAAATTCTTTAGCGACTTCCATGACAATGGCTTGCACGTCTTTCGGCAGTTTTTTCCAGGTACGCATATTGATGGTGAGAGAATGCCATGTAATCGAACCGAAACCGATGGTGGTATAGAAGGGGCCAGGTTCATAGAGCTTAAGTTTGACCCAAGCGCTTGGGAACATGATCCAGCCTTTATATTGGCTGGTTCTCATGCCTGTATACGCTTCGGGCAGTGATCCTTGTACGGGCGTGACACCGGCATAGCGGAGCCAATTCAAGTTAAGGCCGGCGCCGGCAATTTTAATGCCTTTAAGGTCGGAAACTTTGTTCCAATCAAATGTCGTGCCGAGGTTGTAACCGCCGTCGGCAATACGCGCTAAAAGTTTTTGATTGAATTTCTTTTCAAACACATTGTTGAGATACGGAACTTGTTTGTAGACATCCTGTGCAATTTTAAGACTTTTAACCGGGTCCATGGTACCGAACGGCAGCATTACCTGAAAGGCATGAAGCGGCAAATTGGAAGGCTCAAAACAAATGCAAAAACCGCCGATGTCGACGATACCGTCGCGCACACCTTCAAGGGTCTCATAAACCTTGACGATGGAACCGCTGTAGCCTTCGACGAAACGGACTTTATGTTTGGTCCGCTTGGCGACTCGTTTGCTCACTTCCGGTTGGAAGAAATTTTTCATCAAACCGGCGTAAACCACGCCCGGCGGGTGGCCCGAGGCGATCCGCAAGGTGATGGTTTTGGATTGTACCACCGTACTGAAGCCGAAGATGGCGGCCATGCCCAGGGCAATGGAAAACAGGCGAATTGAGTGCTTGGTCATTGATAACCTCCCATATATTTCCCGTGAGTAAACCAGATATCACGGCC
>CALINB010000244.1 GCA_938045325.1 uncultured Rhodospirillales bacterium
ATTGCGGCTCGCTCAATATCGGGCGGGCCGTTTTTGTATCTCATGAGCTTTTTTGACGACATCAACACAGGCATATCTGAAGCGATTTCCACGATGGGCGAATCGTTCGCACTATCGAACCACGGCGGCACATTTCGAGGCGTCTTTCGCGGCGAGAATTCGCCGACTGAATTTGATAAGTTGCAGGGCTATGACACGAAGACGACGGACGCATTGTCGGTCAATCAATCCGCATTCGAACACGGCTCGCCGCCAATGATCAACGAGCAACTGACTAAAGCCAATGGTGACAGGTTCATAATTACGATGGTCGAAAAAGGCGACGACTCGACATGGGACATCGAAATATCAAAGCGCGATGAGTAAACAAACTTTCAGCGTTGATGATACGCTTTACCGGGCGCAGGCGAAGAAGATGGTAAAGCAACTCAAGCTCGACGAGACAAAGTTCGTGCGCGAGCAAGCCGGGCTTCTGGCGCAGCTATTTTGCAAAGTTACGCCGCCATTTAAAGCGTTTCCAAAATTAAGCGGAAAGCCGACTTACGGCGGCAGCGTTACAATCGGGCGCAACGCCGTAAAGCGTGATTTCTTTCGGGCGGTTCAACGAATCGGCAAGGCGGCATCATGGAAAGACAAAGGAATTGCAAAGGCGATTCGCACTGGCGATTCGAATTATATTGAAGGTCGATTGAAGCACATGAAACGCTCGAACAAAAAGAACTTGTCCGTGCGTAAATACGCTGACTCGTTGCACAATTCAAAGCGCAACGCACGCGGGCGAGTCAATCAAAACGTGACGCCAACAGTCGGAATGAAGAATCCCGACGTAAACAAAGGGTTGAAGCGCGCATTGGATCGAGTCGGCATGGCTAAAGCTTCGTTTGCAATTGCCGCGTTGCGACTCGGACGACCATCGCCGCCAAAGTGGATTTCAAAGCATTTCGGCAAAGTGAATACACCAGTCAATGTCAGACGTAATCCGTCCGTCGCATCGTTTACGGCTACGGCAAAAGGCGTGGACATGGCGGCGAGTCGAATGAAGCAAGTCGAACGTTTTCGCATGGTCGCAATGGTCAAACGACTTGAGGTGCTAGTCAAAGCCGACGCGAAAAAAGCAGGATTCAAAACTAAATAAAACTTTATGGATACAATCAACTACGACTTTGAAAGCGCACTTGAGGCGGGCTTTAAGACACTATTCGACGCCGCAGGGCTGGCGCTACGCATTGCCGACGACATCGACGAGGGCGAATTGCCAGACGAATGTATAACGCTTGAAATCGACGCAGGCGGCCCAATAAGCGACGAGCATCAAAACAGTGCGGGGATTTATGACAACTACGCCGGCACGATTGCGGTCGAGATCCACACGCCGAGAGTGCCGATCGATCAAGTCGCCACGAGTGCGACATTTAAAAACCGACATCGCGAGCTTGTCGCAACAGTCAGAAAGACGCTGGAAGAAATCGACGCCACTGCTTTGTCAACCAATTGGTCTGGCGCATTGTCGCCGACGAAGATCACGCCAACAGGCACGGATCGTGAGAACGATAAAGACTCGCAGAAATCGACTTTAAATTACGCGATGCAATTTCGCATAGCGTAACTTGACACATCAACCCTTAATAAATTCAAAAAACAATAACTTATGGCCTTACCATCAACAGCACCAGCTAACTTTCCGCAAGGACTCGACGTTGTAACGATCAACTTGATCACCTACATCGCAGACTCAATTGACATCGAAAGCGAAACAACTCGCGGCATCAATCGCACGGACGAAAACGGCGACTGGGCAGAACAACAAACGCGCGCGTCGAGTGATCCAATTGAGGGCACAATGACCTTGCAAAAAGCGACAACCACAACCGCCTTCCCGGAGGCTGGCATGGAATTTACGCACGACTATGACGCAAGCGGCACGGCTTCGACTCTGCGCGTTCTTAACGTCAAAGCGTCACGTTCTAAAGACGAGGCGGACGTGTTTGAAATCGGCGTTCTCGTCGTCACTTATCAAGGCTAATGTCTGACTTGATTGACATCACCTTACTTTCTTCACATCGCGTTCTCGGCTCTCTACAAGCCGAGGGCGCGCAGTGTGAGATCCACAAGGGCGTCGCCGACGATCTAATCAAACGAGGAATTGCAAAAATAACGAATGAGCTTGCCGAAGACAACAGCGACAGCGACTGCGGCGAGTAATTACGCAACCATTCGCAAACAGATCGAAGACGACCGACTGCATCCGTGGTCGAGTTCTCCATCGTTTACAATTGCAGACATCGAGGTCGCGCCGATGTCGCTGCGTTCGCAAGTCGATTTGCAATTGTCGGGCAACGCTATTGTCAACGGCAACGAAATAACCGAGGGCGACATCGCCGCTTATATTTGGCGACATCATGCCGACTTTGGCGATGAGTCAAAGCGCAAGGCATTTGTCAAAAAGCTTGGCGACGCAAAAGATCACGCGCAGATCATTGCCGACTGCTTTGATCATTACACGTCGGCATTCGAGGACACGCCGAACGGCGCAGGATTCGGCGGCACGCACATGAATAGTGCATTGCCAGCGGTTCCGCCAATCGCGCACTTGTGTGAAGAATACGGCGCTGCATACGGGGTCGAGCCGCACAAGGTCGCAGACTTAGATTTGCGAATTGTTTTCCAATCACTTCGGGCGCTACGGATGCGCACGCACGGCACGAAATACCTTGAGCCGAAAAGACTGCGCGAGGCGAAATCTGAATTTTTAAAGCATCATGGCTAAGACTTCCATCACAGCAAAACTCGGACTCGACACGACCGCATTTCAGCGCGGTCTGGCGAAGTCGCAGAAAAGCGTCGATAAATTCGTTAAAAATGGCATCGCCAAATTTGGCGCTATCGCCGGGGCTGCCGGTCTTGGTTCAATGGCGAAATCGGCAATTGATTTAGGCAGCAAGATTTCAGACATGGCGGTGCAGCTTAACATCGGCACGACTGAATTACAGACACTTGAATTTGCATCCAGAGAAGCAGGCGTCGCGACGGAGGTTATGGCGCGTGCATTGCGAAATGTGCAATTACGCACGGAAGAAGCGATTAAAGGGAATAAGTCTTACGGGCAAGCATTTGATCAATTGGGGATTAACATTGAGGAGTTCAAGAAATTGAACACAGAACAAAAGCTCGAAGAAATCGCCAAAGCTCAAGCGAAAGCAACGGATAAAGGAGCCGCATACAATGCCGTGGCTCGCATACTTGGCGAAAAGGCTGGCCCAGCATTGCAAGAAGTTCTGCAAAATTTAGCCGGGCCAAAAGGATACGGCGGACTCGCAGAGGCAGCAAAGCGAGCCGGCGAAATCATGAGCGAAGAAACCATCGCCAAGATGGATGAAGCGGCGGATCGAATCGAATCTT
>CALINB010000245.1 GCA_938045325.1 uncultured Rhodospirillales bacterium
GTTGTATATAAAGTTTTCGACGGCGCGGCCGATGCCCCGGCGCAGCGGCTCCAGGTCGATGGCCTGATCGTAGTGGATGTTGCCAATATTGATGTCCGTGCCGTAGTGCATGAGCAGCCAGGCGAGTTGCTTGGTTTCACCGGCTTCCACCATCAACCGTTCGATGCCGACCGTATGGATAAGTTGGCTTAGCCGGTCGGCGTGTTCACCCGTGCCATCCTTACCGATCAGCATATCGACTTCGCCTTCTTCGATGACGATCACCGAAGCGCCCGCATCGAGGAACTGTGCGATATCATCGGCGGCTTCTTCCGGATCGAGCGGCTTAGTCGGATGCTTGAGTCCCCATTCATAAAATACCTCAAAACCTTCGCCGGAGACTTCCTTGATCAGCTCAATGCGTTGATCGATGGTGAACGGCACATAGGTCGCGGAAATTTCAAAGGCGTTCCAGCCGTGTTTTTTGGCGTATGCGATCAGTTCGTTCCAATGGCCTTGAACCCAGCACAGTTCCGCGACATTGCCGCCCATGTAAAGCTGGATATCGTTTTGTTTGCATAACTCAAGCTTATTGAGCGTCATCGCCTCGGGAAACAACCGGTGTGTCGACTGAAACTTATAGTAATCGATGTAAGGGGCGGCGGTTTCGAGAATGAGTTCCAAATGGCGCAGGCTGATACCGCCGTCGTGAACCATGGTTTTGCCGCGCGAGCGCGGTTTGCCTTCGCGCTCGGGAATTTCAATAAACGGATACATAAACTCTGCCACGGGGTTCTCCTTAAGTGATCCCGCCATATGATGCGCGACGAAGGGCCCGGCGTCAAAGTAATCGGCGGGCGGATCATTGCATTTCGCAAGGATCGGTGGATAATCCCATGGATAAAGTAACGGGAGGATTATTCGATGGCTGATAACAGCGTTGTCCTATACGGGGTCGGGGATGTCGGGCCGATCCATGAGCCGATCGGAAAATACGCGAAGCTTGCCGCACCGGTATTAAGCGAAGCGGATATCCGTTTTGGTCAATGCGAACGTACGTATTCCACGCGGGGCGCGCTGCAGGTTCATTCTGGCGGTGAGCACAGCCGGTGCGAGCCGGGTTTGGCACAAGTTTTTGAGGATTGCGGGTTCGATATCGTTTCGGTCGCGAGCAATCATGCGATGGACTGGGGCGCGGACGCGTTGCTCGATACGATAGAACTGTTTGAAGGCAAAGGCATCGCAACGGTCGGCGCGGGAAAAAATCTCGAAGAAGCCCGTAAGCCCGCCATTATCGAGCGAAACGGCGTTAAGGTTGCGTTCTTGGCCTATTGCACGATTTTACGCGAAGGTTATGCCGCCGGAGCGGATCAAGCCGGTATTGCGCCGTTGCGCGCGCATACCTATTACGAGCCGTTCGACTATCAGGCAGGCGTGCCGCCGCAGGTCGTGACGGTGCCCTATGAAGATGACCTTAATAACATGCTATCCGACATCGCCGCGGCGAAGAAGAAAGCTGATAACGTCGTCGTGTCGATCCATTGGGGGATTCATTTTATTCCGAAAATGCTCGCCGATTATCAAACGATTGCCGCCAAGGCGGCCTTCGGTGCGGGCGCCGATTTGATCCTGGGCCATCATGCGCACGCACCCAAAGCCATCGGCGTGTTCGATGGCAAAACATGCTTTTACAGCCTCAGTAATTTCATCATGTCGAGCACGGCGAAATCGCCGGAGAAAGCGGCGGCATTCGAAAAGAAATATAGCGTTACGTTGGATCCGGATTATCCGCATTTATCGTACGGCTCGGATGCAAAACGTTCGTTGGTCGCCAAGGCGGTGATGACGGCCAAGGGCGTTCAGCAAACGTCGTTTCTGCCGGCGTTGATTAATCCGGACTTGCAGCCCGAAGTGCTCAAGAACGGTGACCCGCGCTTCGATGAGTCGGTAAAGTTTATGGAGTGGGTGTCGGAAGATGTGCCGCACCGGTTTAACGTTTCCGGCAATGAGGTCCTTATTCAGGGCTAGTCAAAAACGCTGTGTTTCAGTTTGATTCTGATTTCCATTGCTTTGCCCTTCATTTCAAAATCGCAATCGGAGAAATCGGGCGCGCCGGATAGGACACCGGCATTGCGGCTGAAGCCGAAACCTTCCAACGGAAATCCCAAAAACGCTTGATCGAATTCATCGTTGCCGTTTTCGTCATGATAAACGGCGATGGCGTATCGCTTGCCGGGGGTGAGGTTCTTGAATACGAATTTGACCTCTTTATCGCGGGCAGGGGTCTTTTGACCCTCCAGCTTTTTGCCTTTGGGAAACTGCTTGGGCTCGTCATAGAGAGCTGCTTTCATATTACCCGTTTGAACGGCCAAATTCGTCACGATCACGGTCAACTCGGCGGCGGCAGCCCGGTATGTGGTCAAAAGTGCCACGGCCGCAAAAACAATTAAGGCGGCAGTTGGTGTTGAAAATTTACGCATCAGGGCTGTACCGTTACGCCCCTTTTTCTTTCGCCGCGACGAGGTCTTGAATGGTGCCGTAATCGACGGCGCGGCCGATACCGAGACGCATATTTTCAAGCCGATACACTTGGCCTGGTGCAATGTTGGCGAGATTCACGTCGGCGCCAAAGTCCTTGATCATTTGCGCGTGCTGTTTCGGGAAGCGGTAAGGGTCCGCTTCGATCAGAATTTTGTAAAACCACGGCGTTTTAACCAGCTCGCCGAGTACTTTTGGGTCTTTTTCCGCAATCTCATCGATCTCGCATTGCTCGACGATGACATGCGGCACGCCGAGGTTGTCGATGGCGTCGGTAACAATGCCTTCCAACTCATCGAGACTTAACGGGCCGGTCGGGTTTTTGCGCCCGAATTCGTAACTGACGTCAATTCCAAGGCCTTGGAATTTATCGATGTAGGTTTTGCGCTCGTCATCGGTAAGGGTGATGTAGTTCTCGGAGACTTCGATGCCGGCAATGTCGAGTTCCTTGAGCAGATTGATGTAGCCGTCGACATCGTTCTTCAGGTAGGCATATTCGAACAGAATACCGCCGGTGAACGGCTGTACGCCGTAATCGCGATACAGTTTAGCTGCTTTTTTCACCACGTCTTTCGGCATGATCACCGCGTTCATGGCGTAAATTTTGGCGTAATCGATGCTGTCGGCACACATTTCCAGCAACCCCTCGATGCCGCTCATGACCGTCCAGCCCATTTCGTCCGGGCCGAAGTCGATCATCATGGTTTTGCCTTTTTCCCGCGGTTTCGGCGGGCGGTTATCCCAGCTCAGTAGTGGCGCCATGATGATTGCCTCTCTTTGGTGATTGTTAAGACGGTGGTTTATTGGCTTATTTTTATTTTACGGTGATGAGAATGACAATACCGGCGGCCAGGACCAGCGACCAGCCGAGACGGTGGCCTAAACGTCCTTCGTGCAGGATGAACGCGCCCAGGAGAACAGAGATCGGGATGGAAGCCTGCCGGATCGACGCGACAGCCGCAGCTTCACCGCCTTTTTGAAAGGCAATTAGAATTAATATGTACGAAGCATAGGAAAGTATGCTCGCAAAAAGTACGCGGTTCGGATTGGTGCGCCATGTTCCAAAAAGATGTTGAAGCAATGGCCGTTCGATCGGTTTGGTCAGGCCGAACCAAGTTAATTGAGTGATGAGCAGCAAACTATAAACCCAAAATAAAAACGGGGCAGGGTCGGCCTGCTGCATGCCGTGCGCGTCAGCAAGAGTGAGGATGCTATGGCCGATCATCGCCATGAGGGCTGCTAAAAAAATCACCGGCTGGCTCAATAAACCGGCACCGGGTTTGAATTGAATAAAAAAGGCTCCGGCAACAGCCAAGCCGATGCCAGCCAGGGACGCCCATTCATAAGGGTATCCGAACAAGATTAAATTGATCGCGGCGATCATCAGCGGTGAAGAGCGAATGATCGGGTAATAAACGGACAGTTCGCCGTGCCTGAGGCTGATCGTGATGCCGACGTAGTACAAAACGAGTCCCAGTGTCGAAAATGCGATCATGGGCCACACGGAGCTTGGCATAGCGAAATCGGCTTGTGTGAGAAGTCCGTGGCAAGCCGAGATTGCAATCCAAACGACGGTGATGCCGATGTAGGCGGATTCACGAAACAATCCACCCTTAACGAGAAGGTCGCGAAGTGGGTGCAGGGCCGCAGATGCCAATACCAGAGTGGCAATGGTGATATCCATTTGCGATCATTGCCGAACGGTGATCGATTTGGCTAGAAGTTTATGAGGGGTTTAAGCCGCTTTGGCGTTTGATAGTACCGGCGATAGGGCTTCAAGCAGCGGCCCAAGGTGGGCTTCATACCGGCGCCAGCGTTGCACCGAAGATGTGTAAATCGGTTTGCGCACTTGGCCCGAGCTAGCGGTTCGCACGGTGCGTTTCGCCTTTTGGAAGCTAAGGCAGGCTTCTTCCCAGGGTAAGCCGCACTGTTCGATGAGGCGGTGGGCTTGGCCGTAGAGATTGGCGACGATGTCTTCGTATTGAACATCGATAATCTTGCCGGGTAGCATACGGTGCCACTGCTCCATCATGTGCGCATAAGCGCTATAAAATCGCCCGATTTCTTCGAGATTGTAGGACCAGTCGATCGGTTCGGCGAAGTACGTAAAAAAGTTCGAAAGGCACGTATCAATGGGATCACGTTTACAGTGGATGATGGTCGCATTCGGCAGGGCAAGATGAATAAGGCCGATATTCATAAAGTTAAACGGCATTTTATCGGTGATGCGTTGCGCCGCTGGATCTAATTTTTGCACAGCGTTAACATAATTTTGCCCGCGTGACGCCAAATCCTGAGATTCGCGCGTTGTAGAGTCCCAAATGTTTTGATTGACCCTGAAACCGTTCAGGGCTTGATCAAATTCCTTCAACTCGCCGGCGCCGTGAACCTGCGAATGAGCAGCAAGAATTTGTTCGACCAATGTCGTGCCCGAACGCGGCATGCCGAGAATAAACACAGGTGTATGTGACGTGCAGCCTCGATTGCCAGTGTGGAAAAAATCGCCCGTTTCAAAAAATTGAATAACACCCTTAAATGCGGCTTCGATCATGTCAGGGTCAAAGTTCAGTGTTGTCCGTTTTAAAGAGGCGCCACTGTTGTAGTGAGAAAACGCCCGGTCATAATCGCCGGTGTCACCGTAATATTTGCCGAGGGCGTAATGCAGATGCATCTTTTCTTCATCGGATAGCGCGTCCATGTTTTGTGCCGCCTGCATGACAAGAACAGAAAATTCGTCGTCTTGATCGTATTTATGCAAACTGCCGATATTCCGGTAAGCTAAGGTGTAATGCGGATTGTTGGCGATAGATTGCTTAAAATATTTGAGCGCGTCATTGATGCGGCCCTGTTCGGAATGAACCACCCCGATATTGTGGTACGCTTCAGCGAAATCGGGCGCCTGTTCCAGGGCTTTTTGGTAATAGGTTATCGCGTCCTCGGGCCGCCCCTGAAGGTTGAATGAATTGCCCATATTGTTATAGGTGGCGGCGTGGCCGGGGTTTGCCGCCAGGGCTTGTTGGTAGTGCGTCAGAGCTTCTTCATAACGGCCAAGTTCATGATATGCCGTACCTAAGTTGGTGATGACTTCGGCCGTGCCGAGGCCAAGGGCGATCGCGCGTTGAAAATGTTCCAAGGACTCTTCATACCGTCCCAACGCAACAAATGCATTGCCTAGATTATTATGGGCGTCGCCATAGTCGGGGTTGAGCATCAAGGCATTTTGATAACATTCGATGGCTTGTTCATTCTTATACAATTCTTTGTAGGCAACGCCGAGGTTGTTGTGGGCTTCAGCGTAATGAGGTGAGAGAGAAATAGCTTTTTTAAGGTGCTCAATTGCTTCGTCCCAGCGCCGGAGTTTGAGTAATGCGGCCCCGAGGTTGCTCAATGCGAGGACAAAGTTAGGATTGAGGGTAATCGCTTTCTGGTAATGTTCTTTGGCGTCTTCAAGCTGTCCCATTGTCATGAGGACGTTGCCAAGATTGCAAAGCGCATCTGGAAAATTCGGCTGCAAGGCGATAGCCTTGCTTAATTGTTGATGGGCATCATCGAGCTGGCCCAGGTTTTTATAGGCGACGCCCAGAATGTTTAACGCTTCAGCGTAATCCGGCACGATGTTCAGCGCTTTTTGAAGATACTCGATAGCATCAGCCCATTGGCGTTTTTGATAAGCGATGCCGCCAAGGTGATACCAACCTTCGGCGTGCTTTGGCTCGTTTGCCAGTAATTTGCGGTATAACGCCTCGGCTTTATCAAGGTCGCCTTGTTGATGACAAGCGACACCTTGTGAGAACAAGTCGGTGCCGTTGACGGAAACTTGCTGCGATTGTTTTTTCGCCGCGCGCCGTTGCTTGCGATTCATGAAACTCAATTATTTCTGTTAACCCACGCTTACCGGATTTTAGCGGCAAGCCCACGTGAGCAGTGTGCGCGACAATCCTTCACCGAATCTTAACAGCACCGGAATTGAAGCAAAATTCAGCTAAATAACGGTTTAATTAAGCTGACCGGGCCTTTCGGGTGGTTTTCCGCTAAATGTCAGAAGTTTTTAATTAAATCCTGAAACACCAGGGCCGCGAAAATGAGCGTGACAAAGACACCGGTCATCGGGATCCAAATAGGAATCGTGATGGTGCCGCTCGAAGCGATGCCGCGTTGCTTCAGGCGCCAAAGCGATAAGTTGACGAGAATTGAAATAAGCATGATGACAAACGTCGTCATTTGCGCAAGTTTTTCAATGGCAAAGCTCAAAGCAAGGGCGAGGGCAATCAACGTCGCAATGCCCGTTGCCGTGTCCGGTGTTTTTGTTGTCTTGTTCACATGAGAAACCCACGCCGGCAACCATCCTTGTTTTCCCATGCCATAAAGGACGCGGGCCGCCATGATGACTTGAATCAACGCACCGTTAAGTAAAGCGAAGATGCTGATAACAGTAATGATCTTGCCGCTTTGACCTGTTTTATATTCATAAAAATCCGTTAAGGGTGCGCTGCTTGCCGCTAATTGCCCGATTGGCATGCCGACGATCGTAACTAAGGACACTCCGGCATAAAGTATTACCGTTAGTATCAGCGTTAAAATAATTGCAGCCGGTAATGTGCGCCTGACATTTTTAACCTCTTCGGCGACATTCACCATGTCTTCGAACCCAATGAAGGCAAAGTAGGCGAGAAACGACCCGCCTAAGATGCCGGCCCAGGCGACCGATTCAAAAGGCGGCACCAGTGAGCCGGCGCGTTCCGGGACGGTGGCGATCCCGTCCCACCCCACCCAAATAATCAAACCCAGGCCGCCGATCTCGACAACCGTAATCACTGCCGCGGCAATCACCGATTCACCAATACCCCAGAAGGCTATAATTCCAATCGCGAGCGTGATGCCGATAATGGATATCCATGCCGGAAGATCGATGACCGTTTGAAAGTAACCCGCAAAACCGTTTGCCATGGCTGCTGAAGAAATGACGCCGTTTCCGATGACAAGAAATCCGACAGCTATCGATAGGCTTTTAATGTTTAATCCTTCACGAATGTAAACGGCTTCACCGGCGCTTTTCGGATACCGTGATGAGAGCTCGGCGAAGCAAAGAGCGGTAAATGTCGCGAGCAGGGCGGCGAGAATAAAGGAGAACGGTGCATACATCCCGGCGCGGCCGGCGACGCTGCCGATCAACACATAGATACCGCCCCCAATTGTAGTGCCAAGGCCATACAATGTGAGCAGCGGAAGATTGAGAGATCGTTTAAGCGTGGGCTGACCGGCGCGGCTATGTTCATTCATGGCATCCAAAATATTAAATATTTAAAAGCAAGTTGTCACGGCACCTAGAACGTTCGATAATTAGAAACAGAAATATTCACGTGTTTGTAGGATTTAAAATTGTCAAACAATCAATCAAAACCGAAAATCACGCACTTGGCGTTGAAAGTCGTTGACGCCGATCAAGCGGCAAAAGTCTTTAAAGACGTCTTTGGATTTATCGAAACTGACCGTCGCCGGGACGGCGATCATGTATCACTGCATTTGACGGATGGTTCGTTCGACCTCGCTTTAGTGACATTCGATAGCGAACACCCCGATAGCATGGGCGGGGTTGTCGGCGAGGGGCCCTGCATTCATCACTTCGGCATCGATGTCGACGACACGGCTAAATTTTCAGAAGAATTAAAACAGGCCGGTGCCGAAATCCTAACGGACCCGACCCGGCCGGATGCAAAAACGATTAAATTTACTGTGCCGGGTGGCGGCGGGATGGCTGAAATCGCGCCGATGGACTGGCATAAACGTGAGCAAGGCAACGCCTAAGCGGCACACCTGCCGGATTTTGCGTTTTTCAGCTAATTTGAGTAAACTCACCGCAACAAAACTACAGCGAGGAATATTCAGCAATGGGATACGACAAACCGGCATTAAACATCCTAACCGAGCCTTATGAATCACCTTCGGTTTGGCGGGGCAGCGACTTTGACGGTGATGATTCATGGATCAGGCCGTTTACGGCCGAAGAAATCGATGAAATCAAAAACGCGGTCACAACCATTAAATCCCGCGGTCTGAAAGAGTTTGCTTTCGATAAGGCTGATTTTGAGCTGCCCACGTTTGGCAAAGTAATCGAAGAGATTTGCGACATCCTTGAAAACGGCCGCGGTTTTATCTTGTTGCGCGGGTTACCAATGGACGAATTGTCCGAAGAAGAAATCCGCCTTTTTTATTGGGGGCTTGCCGTACACATGGGCGTGCCGATTTGCCAAAACGCGGTCGGCGAGTACATGGCGGAGGTGACGTCGGGCCGAGCGCTCGTGAGCGTCGAAGGCGACCTCGTCACCGTCCGTGTCGACGGCGCGTGCGCCGACGTGATGCCCCTGCTCGAGACCACCCT
>CALINB010000246.1 GCA_938045325.1 uncultured Rhodospirillales bacterium
GCTGTTGCTGTTTCCATTACTGCAGTCACAAATTACCGGATTTGCCGTGCGTGTACCGGGATACCTCGAATCGTTACGGCAAAGCGTAACCCCGCTCCTAGAGCAGGTGTGGGCGAACCTGTCGGATGAAGAAGTTCAAAAACTGAAGGAAGCCGCCGGCGCACAAGCCGGGAATGTTTTTAAAGTCGTCGCCGGCGTCTTCAAAAAAGTATGGAGCAAAGGCCTTGCTCTTTTTGAATTATTATCACTGATCGTTATCACGCCGATCGTTGCGTTTTATCTCTTGCGTGATTGGGATAAAATCATCGAGCAAATTAATGGATGGCTGCCGCAAAGGAAGGCCCCGACCATTCGTTCGCTGGCTGTGAAGATTGACGAGACCATTGCCGGTTTCTTGCGCGGCCAAGCCAGCGTCTGTTTCATACTAGCGCTTTATTACGGCATCGCCTTGTCATTGATCGGCTTGGAGTTCGGCCTCATCATCGGCATTATCGCGGGATTAATTTCGTTCATTCCTTATGTCGGCGCTTCCGTCGGATTGTTGGCCGGTGTTGGTTTGGCGTATGCGCAATTCCCAACCTTGATGCCGGTTGGCCTTGTCGCCGGTGTCTTCGTCGTCGGTCAGGTGTTAGAAAGCTATGCACTGACACCGAAGCTGGTTGGAGACCGTGTCGGATTACATCCGGTCTGGATTATCTTTGCATTGATGGCCGGTGGCGCTTTGTTCGGATTTACCGGTATGTTGCTGGCTATTCCCATCGCGGCCGTGATTGGTGTTTTAACCCGGTTTTCACTGACACAATATCTCGATAGCCCGATGTACCGCGATCAGGATTAAATTTATCAGGGTGAAATTTTAAACGTTGCATGTACTGTGTCTGATCCCATCCAGCTGACCCTTACGTTCGAGCACCGGACTTCATTGTCCGGTGAAGATTTTTTAATTGCACCGTGTAACCGTGAAGCCGTGCAATGGCTGGATCGTTGGCAAAGTTGGCCGAGCCCGGTTTTAGTGCTTTACGGCCCTGCTGGATGCGGCAAGACTCATCTTACCCATGTGTTTTTAGCTGCCACCGGGGGCAGAGATATCACCGACGAATTTTCCCATGATGATGATCCCTCGGCGTATTTATCTCAATCGGGAGCATTTGTCGTCGAGGGGATCGAGGCATTGCTAGCGGATGGTTCAGACGAGAAATTATTTCATTTGTATAATGTCGCCCGCGAATTGGATGCAAAAATCCTTTTCACTGCTGAAAGCCCGCCATCTCGTTGGGAAACAAAGCTTCCTGATCTGGCTTCGCGCTTCAAGGCGGCAACGGCCATTGGGATCGGTCCGCCGGAAGATGAGCTGATCGGCGCATTGTTGGTCAAGCATTTCAGCGACCGGCAGCTCAAGGTCGATGAGGATGTCATCCCCTATGTGTTGGCACGTATGGAACGATCGTTTGAAGCCGCGCGAGACGTGGTTTCCAAGGCCGATGCATTAGCGCTGAGCAAACATCGCAATATCACGATACCTTTAATGCGACAGGTGTTTAAAACGTGATAAAACGATTGCTTATAACAAGGAATAAGCAAGGGAGATCAACATGGATTTAGGAATTGCCGGAAAAAAGGCACTCGTCTGTGCCGCTAGTAAAGGCCTGGGAAAAGCCTGCGCAACATCATTGGCACGGGAAGGTTGCGAAGTCACGATCGTCTCGCGCTCAATGGATAATTTAAAAGTCGCTCAAGATTCGATTAAGCAGGCAACCGGTGTCGATGTTACCCCCGTTGCCGCCGATCTATCGACGGAAGAGGGGCGTGCCGCGGCACTCGCGGTGTGTGGTGATCCCGATATTCTTGTAAACAATTGCGGGGGGCCGCCGCCGGGTCATTTTAGCGAATGGGACCGCGAGGATTGGATCAAGGCACTCGATATGAACATGATCAACCCGATCATGTTGATTAAAGCCACGTACAAAAAAATGATGGAGCGGAATTTTGGCCGGATCGTTAATATCACATCGGCTTCCGTTAAAGAGCCGATCAAAATATTAGGGATGTCCAACGGTGCCCGTGCCGGGTTGACCGGCTTTTGTGCCGGGATCGCACGTGAGACGGTCACGAACAATGTCACGATCAATGCCTTGCTGCCGGGTGGTTTCGAAACGGACCGGTTTATCGGCAACACGAAAGTTCGGGCCGAAAAGGAAGGTAAAACGTATGAAGAAGTGCTCGCCGAACGGATTGCCGATGTCCCGGCCGGGCGGGTGGGTGATCCGGCGGAATTCGGTGATGCCTGCGCCTATCTGTGCAGTGCGCAAGCTGGATATATCACCGGCCTCAACCTCTTGATCGATGGCGGCCGTTATAAGGGCGCAAATTGACTATAGTCATGGCATCGTAACGGCACTGTCATATATGTAATAAATCCGTCATTCTTGTTGTGTGGTTGTCATTAAACCATAACAATTAAGTCCTTAACGCGTCATCGTTTTTGCTAGAAAACAGCGATTATGGATCGAACATTTGATGTTACCGCAGACGAGGATGTAGACCCGATTAGCCCAGTTTCCGGGAGTTTCTCCATAGCCGTCGCGCCACTCGCGCCCTCGGTCGCGCTCTATAAGAAAGAACGCTTCATTAACCGCGAGCTGTCGTGGCTGTCGTTCAATTTCCGAGTCTTGGAAGAGGCCCTCAATAAAAGTCATCCGTTGTTGGAACGGCTGCGTTTTTTATCCATTTCGGCCTCGAACCTGAACGAATTCATTATGGTGCGTGTTGCCGGTTTGAAGGGCCAAGTGCGCGCGGGCATTCAAACAACGAGTGACGATGGCTTAACACCTGCGCAGCAACTGATTTTCATCAACGCGGAAATAAACCGTTTGATCGATCAGCAGCAAATATGCTGGGCCGATCTTCATGATGAAATGAAGGACTCGGGTATTTGCGTCATTAAGCCCAAAGAATTATCGAAAGATGATCGTGATTGGCTTGAACAAGAGTTCATGAACCATGTCTTTCCGATGCTCACACCCTTAGCGATCGATCCGGCGCATCCGTTTCCGTTTATTCCCAATCTCGGTTTCTCAATGATCCTCCTGCTGAAGGGAAAGACATCGAAGGATACGATGCAGGCTTTGGTGCCGCTCTCGAGCAAGCTGAATCGTTTTATCCGCCTGCCGGGCGAAAGTGTTCGCTTTATTCTCATTGAAGATATGGTGCGGTTGTTTTTAAACACGCTGTTTCCGGAATACGAGGTGCTGGAGGATTCGTGTTTTCAGATTATTCGCGACAGCGAAATGGAAATCGATGAAGAAGCCGAAGATCTTGTGCGAACCTTTGAATCCGCTTTGAAAAAACGCCGGCGGGGAACGGTCATTCGGCTCACCTATCAAGGCGATATCCAGGAGAACTTGCTGAATTCGGTGGTCGAGCAGTTGAATGTGAGCCCGGAGGATGTTCTGGCCATTGATGGTCTGTTGGGACTTTCCGATACGAAAGAGCTTATTGTCGATGAGCGGCCTGATCTTCTGTTCGATCAGTTTAACATTCGTTTCCCGGAACGTGTCCGCGATTTCGGCGGCGATGTGTTCGAGGCGATCAAAACGAAAGACTTTGTGGTTCACCACCCGTACGAAAGCTTCGATGTCGTCGTTCAATTCGTGAAGCAAGCGGCGCAAGACCCCGATGTGGTTGCGATCAAACAAACGCTGTATCGCACCAGTAACAATTCGCCCATTGTCGCAGCGCTGATTGAAGCGGCGGAAGCAGGTAAATCCGTGACGGCCATGGTCGAGTTGAAGGCGCGGTTTGATGAAGAAGCGAATATTCGCTGGGCCCGCGACCTCGAGCGCGCGGGCGCGCAAGTCGTTTACGGCTTCATGGACATGAAAATTCACGCCAAGGTGAACTTGGTCGTTCGCCGGGAAGGCCAGCATTTGCAATCGTACGTTCATTTCGGCACCGGCAATTATCACCCCATTACAGCGAAGGTTTATACGGACCTGTCGTTTTTCACCTGTGATCCAAAATTGTGCCAGGATGCGGCGCGGCTATTTAATTACATGACGGGTTATGCAAAGCCGACGGCGATGCAGAAGCTCGATTACTCGCCACTGACGCTTCGCCAAAGCGTTTTGAAGCTGATCAATGCGGAAATCGAGAACGCAAAGGCCGGGAAGCCCGCGGGCATTTGGGCAAAAATGAATTCGCTGGTTGATTCCAAAATGATCGACGCTTTGTACCGGGCATCGGCGGCTGGCGTGCAGATCGATTTGGTAATTCGCGGTATTTGCTGTCTTCGCCCGGGCGTACCGGAGTTGTCGGAAAACATCCGCGTGAAAAGCATTGTTGGGCGATTCTTGGAACATTCACGAATCATCTGCTTTGCGAACGGTAAAGACCTACCGTCCCGTGCGGCAAAAGTATTTATTTCATCCGCTGATTGGATGCCCAGAAATCTGCGCAGGCGCTTGGAAACATTGGTGCCGATCGAGAACCCCACCGTCCATCAACAGGTGCTCGATGAAATCATGGTTGCATGTCTGAAGGATGAACGGCAAAGTTGGCACATGGACAGAGATGGAAATTTCTCTCGAATTGCGGCCGATACCGGATATTCCTGCCAGTCTTACTTTATGACAAACCCGAGTCTCTCCGGCCGGGGTAGTGCGGGATCAAACGGCGCTAAACAATCGAAGAAGAAAAAGAAATCTCACAAGGATTAACGCTAACACGAACGTGAATCTCGTGAGTCAGGCAGCTGCCGTTACAGTACCGTTTTCAAGCCTTGCTTCTGAAAATATCGTTGAAGGCCGGCTCGGCGTCGTCGATATCGGATCGAACACGGTCCGTCTTGTCATCTACGATATCCCCAAAAGACTGCCGTTTCCGATGTATAATGAAAAAGTTAAATGCCGCTTGGCAAGCGGTATGCTTGAAACCGGCCGCCTGAATCCTGAAGGTGTTGAAAAAGCGATGAGCGCCTTAAGCCGGTTTAAAAAGCTCGGTGTGGCGATGGGGGTGGAAAACTTCGAACTGTTGGCAACGTCCGCCGTTCGTGATGCCAGCGATGGCTCGCTGTTCGTGGATCAAATCCTGCAATCGTTTGGCTTTACAGTCAAAGTCCTCAGCGGAGCTGAAGAATCAAAACTGTCCGCTGTCGGTGTTCTCAACGGATTGCCGGAGGCCGACGGCCTGCTCGGAGATCTGGGTGGCGGCAGTCTCGACTTGATTTCGTTGAACAATGGCAAATTCGGCAAGCACGCCACGTTTCCCTTCGGACACATTCGTCTTTTCGAAGCATCGGGGCAGGATATTGAAAAGGCGCGCGTGCTCATTACGAAGGAATTCAGCAAAACGCCGTTGATCGAAACGTTGAAAGGCAGAACCTTATATGCCGTCGGCGGGTCGTGGCGGAAGATTG
>CALINB010000247.1 GCA_938045325.1 uncultured Rhodospirillales bacterium
ATAGAAGAACCTGATAGCCTTAAAGACGAGATGTCTCGTTATTGTCAGAAACTGACATCAGTTTACACCTAACCTTTATAGGCACTGACATCAGATTTCACCCTCATATTCTTGAATGCAAGGGGATAAAATCCTGTATAATTAGAAATACGCATTACCTGGATAGTGAGCGGTCGGGCAAAATCCGGCAAACCACCTTCAGCCATGCTATGGTGAATAAGGCCATTTCACGGGATATGAAGCAAAAGCCACAATGAACCAACTCGCCACCTCCGATGCTCAAGATGACGAACAGGAGCCTGATGCCCTCCATGAGGCTCAACTGGAAGTTCGTCATTTGAAAGACACGATCAGCGCGCTTCGCGAGGAACTTGAGCAGCAACGGTTCGAGGCGCAAGAGCAGGTCCAGAAGTCGACTTCCGATGCCCACAATGAAATTGTTCAATTAAAAGAAACGGTTTCGGCCCTCAGAGAAGAAATGGAAACGTTGCGTTTCGAAAAAGACGAGGCCGTTCAAAAGGCCGTTTCCGCCTCGGCCGATGAAATCACTCAATTGAAGGAGACCGCCGGCGCGCTTCGCGATCAGATTGAAAAAGTCCGATTCGATAAAGATGAAGCCGTCCAACAATCCGTCTCTTCGGCAAACACCGAAATTGCTCAACTAAAAGAAACCGTTGGCGCCCTACGCGATGAACTTGACCTGGTTAAGTTCAACTACGAAGATAAGATTCAAACCATGGAACGGGCTCGCCGCGACGAAACAACCCAACTTCACGATACGATCGCGGCGTTACGTGAAAAAATGGAGAAAGCCGGTGGATAACAGCAACGGTAACGGACACAGTATCAGTGCGAAGGAAGCCCGTGACGGCGGCGGCGCAGACTCGGGTAGCGGCGCTAAAAAACCGGCGAAAAAACGAGCAGCCCCCAAACGGAAGAACACGATTGCTTCTCTTGAGAAACGGCTTGAGCGCGCCGAAATGCTTCTCCACGTTTCGAAAAAAATGGCCGCGATCGAAACCCTCGATGAGGTCCTCGAGACCCTCGTTGAAATCACAACCGAAGGCACAAATGCCGAACGGGGCACGTTGTTCCTGAATGACCCGCAAACCAGCGAGCTTTACTCAAGGGTTGCCCAAGGTACGGCACGCCGAGAAATCCGATTTCTTAATAATGCCGGTATTGCCGGTTCAGTTTTCCATATGGGTAACGGTGAAATTATTGCCGATGCTTATAAAGATTCCCGGTTTAATAGGTCCATCGATCAGCAAACCGGCTTCACAACGAAGAACATCCTTTGCGCGCCGGTCAAAACCATGCGCGGTGACATTATTGGCGTTGCCCAGTGCCTAAATAAAACAGATGGGCCGTTTACGGCGGAAGACTTGGAGCTTCTTGAAGATATGACCACGCAAGCCGCCGTTGCCTTACAAAGCACGCAGTTTGTCGAACGCATTCAGAAATCGCGAAAACAAGAACTTGCCTTCCTTGATGTCGTCGCCGATGTCACGTCCGAAATCGATTTGCGTTCTTTGCTCCAAAAGGTCATGGGCGAGGCGACGAAAATGCTCCGGGCGGAACGTTCGACATTATTTCTGAATGACGAAAAAACCGACGAACTTTGGTCACATGTCGGCGAAGGCCTGGATTCAGTACAGATCCGACTTCCCAATCATCTCGGTATCGCCGGCGCGGTCTTTACGTCCGGTAAAACCATCAACATTCCTTATGCCTATGCCGATCTGCGATTTAATCCGGCCTTTGATAAGAAAACCGGCTTCTTTACCCGGTCCATCCTGTGTGTACCGGTGATTAATAAAGACGGTAAGGTCATTGGCGTCACGCAGGTCCTGAATAAACAAGGTGGTCCTTTCACGGACGAAGACGAAAAGCGTCTGCGCGCCTTTACCGCACAAGTGTCAATCGGCCTTGAAAACGCCAAGCTGTTTGATGATGTGCAGAACATGAAAAACTACAACGAAAGCATGCTTGAAAGTATGTCGAACGCCGTTATCACGACGGATGAGGACGGCAACATCGTGACATGCAACCGGGCCGGCTATCGCATCCTTCGCGTGACGAAAGATGAAATTCTTGAAAAGCCTGCGAATGAGTTTTTTGTCGAAGAAAACGCTTGGATTATGGGCAAGATTACCGAAGTCGACGACACGCAAGAGTCGGAAGTCCTCATGGATGCCGAATTAGTCGTCGGCCCGGAAGATGATCGCGAAACTTTATCCGTAAACCTGACTGTTTTGCCGCTGGTTAGCAATGAAGAAAAAAAGCTCGGCGAACTGGTCATGATCGAAGACATCAGTTCCGAAAAACGGATGAAGTCGACGATGTCGCGCTACATGGATCCTGGCCTCGCCGATCAATTGCTTGAAGAGAAAGGTGACGAACTTCTCGGTGGTAAAAGCGCGATCGCTACCATCTTGTTCTCCGATGTCCGCGGTTTCACCACGTTAACCGAGGCACTCGGCGCACAAGGTACCGTTGCTCTCTTGAACGAATATTTTACAATCATGGTTGAGCAAATTTCCGAACAGGAAGGCATGCTCGATAAATACATCGGTGATGCCATTATGGCCGCTTTCGGCATTCCCATTGAGCACGACGACGACGAAGACCGTGGTGTCCGCGCTGCCATCAACATGATTTCATCCTTGCGGGAATGGAATAAAGAACGCGAAAAAGAAGGACAACTGCCGGTCGATATGGGTATTGGGCTCAATACCGATAACATCGTTGCCGGTAACATCGGTTCGCCGAAGCGCATGGACTACACGATGATCGGCGACGGCGTAAACCTCGCGGCCCGCCTTGAAAGTGCTTGCAAACAATATTCGGCCAGAATACTCATCAGTGAATACACGAATGAAAAGCTTAAAGGCACGTACCGTATTCGTGACATTGATGAAGTTATTGTTAAAGGTAAAACAAAACCAGTCGGTGTCTATGAGGTTCTGGATTATCACACGGATGAAACATTTCCAAACTTGATGGAAACCGTAAATTATTTCCGTGAGGGCCGTAAGCTATACGCCTCAGGTGATTGGGATAAAGCGATTAAATCTTTTAACGATGCCCTTAAGGCAAATCCCGACGACAAACTCTCGCAAACATACATCGAACGATGCGAAACCCTTAAGGCCGATCCACCAAAAGACTGGGAAGGCGTATGGGTGATGACGTCGAAATAGACGCCCCATAAACAAAACATTCCATTTTAAAATCAATTACTTAGATGTCGCGATGAAGACACCGTCCCAATCGGCCGGCGGCGGGAATTCTTCATATTCTGCAATCCGCTTCTCATAAAGATCAAAAAAACCGGCGACTCGGAAGTCTTTCATGTTTTTGCGGCCTTCTTGCAGACTTGTTTTTGCCTTCTCCCAATTTTGCGCCCGATAGTTTTTAATCATGTCATCGACACAAGACTTTAATTTTTTAAAATCTTCCGACTCAGCCACCTTTTCATCGCCCAGCAATACAAAAATCGGCACGCCGATGGTTTTACCTTTAACCTGAATCAGATCGGCTTCAAATGTCGCAAGCCCGGGGGCTTTTTCATTGGTTTCTGCGCCAATCAAAATATCGACACCATATTCCTTCGTCTGTCCTTCAAAACGGGCCGCCATGTTCACGCAATCACCGAGAACGGAATAATCAAACCGCTGATCGGACCCCATATTGCCGACAACGCCCATGCCGGTATTCACGCCAAGCCCGACCTGCATGGGAATATGCTTGCGCCCCTCTTCTTTCGCTTCTGCTTCAAGACGCTCATTAAGCGGGGCGATTTCCGCCAACATTTCCATCGCAGAGATACAGGCATTGCGTGCATGATCAGGATCGTCGAGCGGTGCATTCCAAAATGCCATCACACAGTCACCCATGTACTTATCAACGGTACCGTGGTGCGACAAAATTACATTGGTCAGTGGTGTCAGCAGTTTATTGATGAGCCCCGTCAAACCGACAGGCGTGAATTGCTCTGAAATTGTCGTAAAACCTCGCACGTCAGAGAATAGAAGTGTCAATTCGCGTTGTTCGCCACCCAGAACTAAGGAGTCCGGATCATTAGCGACCCGGGCAACCATATCGGGTGACAAATACTTGCCAAACGCATCACGGGTTTGACGGCGCTGCGCTTCTTCGCGGGCATAGCCGGTATAGGTCAGCAATGAATACAAAAGAAACACCGAAACAGTGCCATAGACGGGATCGAATAATATTCGGTGCTCGGAGAAGAGATACCACGCGCCGCCGACGGACCCTCCCGCCATCAGAACAAATAACAGCAATGTCCATTTTGCACCGACTTTCGGCACCAGCCAAACCATCAGCAACCCAACAATGAGTAAAATTGTCCATTCCGCACCGTTCATATAATGCGGCCGTTTCAGATAAAGCCGCTTCGCCGCCGATTCGATGACTTGGGCATGAACCTCGACTCCCGGAATCCGGGTATCGACGGGCGTGTTCCTGATATCTTTTAAACCGACAGCCGAAGTTCCGACAATCGTCATACGGCCCCGGACATCTTTAATTAATTTTTGCAGATCTTTTTTCGGCAAGCTCCGCATATTGATAATATCTACGGCCGATATGTAATTAGACCGTTCATATTTAGAAAAGTACGGCCAAACCCTTCCGCGTGCATCCGTCGGCATCACGAATTTTTTCGTCACGGCAAGACTTTCCATACCAGCGGGGCTCACGCGGGCAAAAATAGTTTTTTTGTTAAATAGCACCCGCAGCATTTCGACTGACAGTGCCGTATAAACTTCGTCTTTATAGTTAAATAATGTCGGAATACGGCGGACGATACCGTCGAGTTCGGAGTCCAGTGAGAAGAAGCCTTCACCAATAGACGATTGCTCAAGGATCGGGATGTTTCGGGTTAAATGGTCCAGTCTCGGAACATGCTTTTTGACATCCGGGAATTTCATTCCCTTGGTGCCGCGCGTTGCGATCGATTTCTTTTTTGCCTTTTTATATTCTTTGAAATCAGCGCCTTCGTCATGGTGGG
>CALINB010000248.1 GCA_938045325.1 uncultured Rhodospirillales bacterium
GTATTCATAACACTTGGTATTGTGGAAGCTATTTTGGCTATGGCTTTCACGAGGATGCCCTGCAATCAGGGCTTGCTGCAGCCGAAGCCATTGGTGGTGTACGTCGTCCTTGGACTGTTGAAGATGAATCGGGGCGAATTCATTTAACGCCAGAACAAGAGCTCGCCGCATGACTGGTTTTTCGTCTTCATTGTACTTCGGTAAGGTCGAACACCATCGGTATCGGCCGAAAAGCCATCATCTGAGCTATAACGTCTTCGCCTTGCTACTGGATTTGAGCGAAATTGAGACACTAAATCGATCGTTACATCTTTTCTCCCGAAATCGATTTAATGTCTTTGGATTTTATGATCGTGACCATGGTCCCGGCGACGGCAATGATTTGCGATCCTGGATCAATGATAATCTATTAAAAGCCGGGATTGATCTCAGTGGCGGCAAGATTGAGGTATTATGTTATCCGAGAATATTCGGCTACGTTTTTAATCCTTTGAGCGTTTTCTATTGTTATGGGGCTGGCGGCGATTTGCGAGCAACCCTTTACGAAGTTCACAATACGTTCGGTGAGAGGCATGCTTATTTAATTCCCGTCGAGTCATCTGTTGAAAACGTTATCCGACAGGAATGTGAAAAGAATTTTTACGTATCACCTTTTATTGAAATTGCCGGGCGGTATCATTTCCGGCTTAGCCCGCCGGCAGATACGGTATCCCTTGAAATCAATCACATCGATACGGCAGGTTCCGCTCTTTATGCCGTTTTTCAGGGCACACAAGTTTCGTTAACCGACAAATCTCTCTTAAAAGCCTTTCTTAAATATCCTCTCATGACCTTAAAGGTTATCGCGGGTATTCACTGGGAAGCTATAAAAATTTGGCGCAAGAAGATTCCCGTTATTGATCATCCGCTACCGCCGTCATCCATGGTAACGATCGTCAATTCAACATCAAATTGAGACTCAAATAATGCAAAAACAACAGCTCGATCCCATAAAGCCGGTTTACTTGGAAATTCCCAGGCATCAAAATTTTTGGGTTAAGACCTTGATCAAGGTTCTCAGCAAAATTGAATTTGGCCAAATCTCTCTCGTTCTTCCTGATGGGACGAGCCATTTGATCACGGGAACCAAGCATAACGAACCTAAGGCCATCTTTCGTTTGCGCAGCGCCGCGACGGCGCGGCGGCTATTGGTCGGCGGAACAATCGGACTGGCTGAATCCTATATGGATGGCGAATGGGACAGCCCGTCTCTGGTTGAGCTTTTGGAGATTGGCGCTCGCAATGAAAATGCCATCGGTTCTGATATTGCCGGCGCAATACTTATGCGTCTCATCAATTATATGCGGCATTTGGCGCGGCCGAACACAAAACGCGGCAGTCGTCGCAATATTCAGTATCACTACGACCTTGGTAATACTTTTTATGCACCTTGGCTCGACTCGTCGATGACTTACTCATCGGCATTATTTACGGACCCCGCGCAATCTCTCAGCGAAGCGCAAAACGAAAAGTACCGCCGCCTTGCCGAATCGCTTGCATTGAGATCCGATCATCATGTTTTGGAAATCGGCTGCGGGTGGGGCGGATTTGCCGCCTATGCAGCCCAAGAGATCGGTTGCCGGGTAACGGCCTTAACAATTTCACAGGAACAATTCTCATTTGCCAAAAGACGCATTAAACAGTTGGGGCTGGATGATAAAGTCGGAATACGCCTGCAAGATTACCGGGACATCGAAGGCACTTATGATCGGATTGCATCCATTGAGATGTTTGAAGCCGTTGGCGAGCAACAATGGCCGTTATTTTTCAAAATCGTGCGATCTCGATTAAAGCCAAACGGCAAGGCCGCATTACAGATTATTTCCATTGAAGACGATCGTTTTGATACGTACCGTCGGCACCCCGATTTCATTCAACGTTATATTTTCCCTGGCGGCATGTTGCCATCGCCGCGCGTCCTGCGAGAATTGATCAAAGATGCGGGGTTGAACTTACAAGATGAGTTCACTTTCGGCACGTCTTACGCAAAAACGTTGGCATTGTGGCAGCAGCGTTTTCAGAAATCGTGGCCGGACTTAATAGGCCTCGGATTTGATCACCGTTTCAAACGAATGTGGGAATACTATCTGGCTTATTGCGAGTCTGGATTTAATGCTGATGCAGTCGATGTCGGTCATTATCTTTTAACGCGAGATTAGAAGGCGGCCTGGCATCATGCCCTCTTCAAACGCCATTTCTTGGCGGCTGTTGGCGTTATATTCTTTGCCGGCCTTCGCACTGGCCGTCCCCACAATTCCGGTATACGTCTATCTGCCGACATTCTATGCCGAATCGTTAGGCCTCGGCCTTAGTATAACCGGCGGGGTTCTTTTGCTGGCTCGAATTGCCGATGTGATTACTGATCCATTGATTGGCATTGTCAGTGACCGGGTATCTTTACGATGGGGCCGCCGTAAACCCTGGATTGGTATCGGTGCCATCTTGTGTGGTTTGGCTTTGGTTCAACTTTTGATACCAGGTGATTTTGTCGGCGCCGGTTATCTCGCATTTTGGGCCGTACTGTTGTACCTCGGCTGGACGATGGTTGCCATTCCTTACACGGCTTGGGGAGCTGAATTATCTAATGACTACCATCAACGGGCGCACATAACCGGCGCACGGG
>CALINB010000249.1 GCA_938045325.1 uncultured Rhodospirillales bacterium
CGTTGGTGCTTTAAAGCATGCGCTGGCCGAAGCCGGGCACCGGGCCTCGAGCACGGTTGCGCAAGCCGCCCTAGGCGCGGTCCGCCCCGGTACCGGCGGACTGGGTAGTGGCGCGGCCCCGGTTTATGCGCACCATTCGTCACACGCTTCAACCGGCGGGCTCGCCGAACAAGTCAGTGCTTTTCACGCTCCGCTGACGAATTTGGACGCGCCGCTCGATGCGCGGCCTGCGGAATCCGCTGGGGAGGCCTTACAAAACGATGCCGCAACATTGGCGGCCTACCCTTTAGGCGTGGCGCGGGCACAAGTGCATGAAACCTACATCGTGTCGCAAACCGCCGATGGTATTGTGATCGTCGATCAGCATGCCGCCCACGAACGGCTTGTGCACGAACGCATCACAAGCGCCATGCAGGACAAAGGTGTTTCCCGGCAGATCTTGCTGATCCCGGAAGTGGTCGAGTTGGGCGAAAGCGAAGCCGTGGTCTTAACCGCACGGCAAAATGAGCTTGCCGAATTGGGCTTGGTCATCGATTCCTTCGGTGAAAGTACCGTCGTTGTGCGCGAAGTGCCCGCATTGCTCGGCGAGGTGAACGTACAGGGCCTGGTGCGCGATTTAGCAGCGGACCTTGATGAGTTGGAAGAGGCCATCGCTTTGAAAGACCGCCTTGGCGATGTTTGCGCGACCATGGCCTGTCACGGCAGTGTACGGGCCGGCCGAAAATTAAATGCTTCGGAGATGAATGCACTGTTGCGTGAGATGGAAGCAACGCCCCATGCCGGTCAATGCTCGCATGGCCGCCCGACCTATATCGAATTAAAGCTAGCGGACATCGAAAAATTGTTCGGCCGGCGTTAAGTCGCCGATGCTGTATGAAGCCATTCAGTTTTTAACGACTCCGTGTTCCTCTGCCGCTCGTAAACTCGGTTACCTCAGTCAAGCGATTGCGCTTGAGGCGCGTTATAAACGTTGCCGGTTCGGCTGGAGTCTGCATCTCAAAAACTCGCAAGAACTCATCCGGGAAGCCATCGCGCAATGCCCGGGGCAGCGCAAGGCCGTCGTGCTCGGCTCGGGATTGTTGCTGGATATACCGATTGAGGATTTAAGTGCTGACTTTGAGCAAGTCGATTTGATCGATATCGTCCACCTTCGCGCGGCCCGGCGCCGGGTTCAGAAATTTCACAATGTGCATTTAATCGAAACCGACATCACCGGTGTCGTGCAAGAGCTAGCCCGGTTAAAAGGAACCATGACGGGCTATACTGACGCCGGGCCCCCGGAAAAATCTTGGCCCCAACCGTATTGCGATGACCAGTTGTTTGAAGGTGCCGATTTGGTCATTTCGGCCAATATTCTATCGCAGCTCCCTTTGCTGCCGGAAGAGTATTTAACGAGTCTCGGCTGTGAAAATTCGAAGGCAATCGATAAATATGGGCGGTCAATCATCAACCATCATTTAAAATTATTAAAACATCTCGATTGCATGGTCTGTTTTATTGCCGATGTCGAGCGGTGTATATTGTCAAAGCCGAAACCGTCTAAAAACGAAAATTTATTATATGGGGTTAAGCCATTGATCGCGGCGCACAGTTGGATGTGGAATATCGCCCCGGCACCGGAAGTCGATCGCATGACGCATGTCCATCACCGTGTCGTCGGTGGTATTATCCCGCCAGGAAAAGAGTAGGAATCGATTTGGCCGAACCGCAACAAGAACAGGTAGCGACGAAAATACCGGCAGGCGTTTGGGCGATCAGTTCGGTTAGCTTTTTCATGCAGATCAGCAATTCGCTGGTCTATTCTATTTTTCCGGTTTATCAGCGCGAAGTGCTCGGGTTTTCGATGTTTACCCTCGGGCTCATTGAGGGAATCGCGCACGCATCCATGGCGTTTTCGCGCTTCATTTCCGGCGCCTTTAGTGATTGGTTGGGGAAGCGTAAGCCGTTGGCGCTGACCGGTTACGGCCTGACGATGTTTACCCGGGCTGCCATTCCTTTGGTGCGAACACCGTTGGAGGTGGTCGGGATCCGGTTTGTCGAGCGTTTGGGGATCGGAATCCGATCAGCCCCGCGCGATGCCCTCATCGCCGATCACATACCGCGCAATATCGCCGGTGCGAGCTATGGATTACGTCATAGTTTAGATCGCTGCGGTGCGCTCATTGGCCCGTTGCTGACGATGCTGTTTATGTTTTTGCTCAGCAATAATTACCGGATTGTTTTCTGGATCGCTGTTATTCCGGCCGTGGTTTCCGTCATCGTGCTGTATATTTTCGTGAAAGACGTGCCTGTCTCGCCGGCCAAAAGGGCTCAGGTTAAAGTCCGGTGGAAATTATCGGATTTAAGATCGTTTGGCGCGCCGCTCTGGTGGTTCATCGTCGTGAACCTCGTCATGCATCTATCCTATTTCAGTGAAGCCTTTCTCGTATTGCGGGCTTCGGATGCCGGGTTGTCTTCGGCTTACATCCCATTGGTATTAGCGATACAGAATTTGGTCATCGCTTCGACGGCGTATCCGATCGGAAAATTCTCAGATAGAATCGGCCGCACTAAAATCGTCGCCCTCGGTTTCTTTTTGATGATCATCGCGCACCTATTGTTGTCGGTTGCAACAACGGTCTGGCTGGCTTTGTTCGGCGCCGCCTTGTGGGGGCTGGTTCGTTCCGCGCGCAGCGTGACCAATGCCATCGTCTCGGATTTAGTGCCGAGTAATCTGCGTGGCTCGGCTTTCGGTGTTATTCAGATGTCGCATGGTTTTGCCGGCCTCACGACAAATATCATGGCCGGCTATCTCTGGCATACTTATAGCCCGGAACTGACGTACCAAGTCGCTGCCGGTGTGACAGCGATTTCGCTTGTGCTCTTTTTGATGTGGATGCGCCGTTATGGGCATGTCCTCAAAAAGAAGCACTAAAGTTTCAAGAATACCACCTGTGCTGCGCCATAATTTCGCCGGTCTAGCTCTTCAAAATCTTTTGGCGGCGAAAAGGGTTCTTTCGCCGGCACTTCAACAATGCAGAGCGATCCTGCACCGATCCAAGCTTGCGCGCGCAATGATTGAAGTGCATCGGCGGCCAGGTTGCTTTTATCAAGGCCGCTTTGATAAGGCGGGTCGAGAAAAACCAAATTGCACGGCGCTTGGGCCGCAAGGGGTGGCGGCGGGAGGTTGACGGCATCGAGCTTCAGTATGGTAACGTTACGGGCTTCACCGACCTGCCCGGCGTTTTCGCGAATGCATTTAATGGCGCGTGGATCGGAATCGATAAAACAGGCGTGCTTTGCGCCCCGTGATAACGCCTCGAGGCCGAGCGCGCCGGTGCCGGCAAAAATATCAAGCGCCACGGCACCATCGATCGCGAAATCATGGATGCCGTGTTCGAGCACATTGAAAATCGCCTCGCGCGCACGATCCGAGGTCGGCCGGATATCTTTGCTTGGCAGGGCTTTCAAGGGCCTTCGTTTATGTTTGCCGCCGACGATGCGCATGATTTTTCCGCGTACTATTTCAAGGAGCCGATTTGCTCGGCGATAATTTTTTTCGGCACTTCCTTCACCCTGCCGCGTTCGAGCTTGCCGAGTTGAAAGGGGCCGTAGGCAATGCGGATTAAGCGATTCACGCTAAAACCGAGATGCTCCATAACCCGGCGGACTTCCCGGTTCTTGCCTTCCTGCAGGGAGACCGTCAGCCAGGCGTTTGCCCCTTGTTGCTGATCGAGCACGGCACGGATCGGCCCGTAACGCACCTTATCGATGGTGACGCCCTTCTCCAGCGATTTCAGTTGTTTCGGATCAACGCGGCCGTGCACGCGCACCCGGTAGCGCCGGATCCATCCCGTTTTCGGTAATTCGAGTTTGCGCGCAATATCGCCGTCGTTGGTGAGCAGCAACAATCCTTCGGAGTTGATGTCGAGCCGTCCAATCGACATCAGCCGGGGTAGATTTTTGGGTAGCGCGTCAAACACCGTGGGCCGGCCTTCCGGATCGCGGTGTGTCGTGACCAGCCCTTTCGGTTTGTGGTAACTCCAAAGCCGCACTCGCTCGGCTTGCGGCAGGGGCTTGCCGTCGACTGTGATCGTATTATCCGCCGTGACGTTGAGCGCGGGTGAGGTGATGATGGTGCCGTCAACCGTGATGCGGCCGGCTTCGATCATGCGCTCGGCGTCGCGGCGCGAAGCGAGGCCGGCGCGGGCGATCACTTTGGCGATGCGTTCACCGGGGTTGGTTTCTTTGTCTGCCGGTTTTGCGTTCATGACCGTGCGGCGTCGATAAAGGCGGCAAAGATGCGTTCATCCGCCGGCGTGATCGAAAACTCCGGATGCCATTGCACGCCGAGACAAAACTTGTGCTTTTTCGTCTCGATCCCTTCGATGACGCCGTCGGGCGCGCGAGCGTTGACGAGTACCCCGGCGGGCACGTCCTTGGCCGCCTGATGATGCGCGCTGTTCACTTCGATTTCCGTTTCACCGACGATGTCGAACAGCAACGTTCCTTTTTCGATGCTTACACTGTGTCCCGTTTCATGGCGCGGATTGGGCTGTTCGTGCGCGAGCGCATTGTCGACTTCATCGGGGATGTGTTGGATCAGTGTGCCGCCCAACACCACATGCAACAGTTGCTGGCCGCCGCAAATGCCGAGGACCGGTTTGTCGGCGTTCAAGGCGCCGTCGATGATCGCGCGTTCGAACAAAGTGCGCTTGCTTTTGGTTTTGACCGTTTTGTGGCGTTCGGTCGCGCCGAACAGGGCCGGGTCGACATCGAAATCGCCGCCGGTGACGATCAGCCCGTCGATCAAGCCGAGATATTGTCCCGCGAGTTCCGGTTCGTGCGGCAGCACAACCGGCAGGCCACCCGCCTGGCTGACCGCGCCGGCGTAATTTTCCCGGAGCGCATACCACGGATACTTGGAGTACGTGCCGGGCTCTTCCGAATCGATGGTGATGCCGATGACCGGTGTTTTCATAACCGGCACTCTAGGCAGCGTTCGGCCTTGCAGCAAGCTTGACGGCGGTGTTGTGAACTTGCAGGGTGCGGCCATGACCAACGAGGCCGTAAATTATATGAACCAAGCCCTGGAACGGGCGAAGGCCGGGGGTGACGCGGGGGAAGTGCCCGTCGGCGCCGTGCTCGTCGAGCGCGCGAGCGGCACGGTGCTCGCCGCCGATCACAACCAAGTGGAAACACTCAACGATCCGACCGCGCATGCCGAGATGCAGGTGATTCGCGCCGGCGCGAAATCGCGCGGCGATAAACGCCTGGAGGGTTGCGATCTCTACGTGACCTTGGAGCCGTGCGCCATGTGCGCCGCGGCGATTGCCCATGCCCGTATCGGGCGCGTGATTTTCGGCGCGTACGACCCGAAAGGCGGCGGCGTCGAACACGGCGCGCGGGTTTTCGAGCAACCCACGTGCCATCACAAGCCCGAGGTCGTCGGCGGTATCAACGAAATCGAAGCGGGTGAAATCTTAAAAACGTTTTTCCGGGAAAAACGGTAAGGTTGCTTAGCCCTTAATTTGCTTGCTGATGTCTGAATGGTCCGGGTGGGATTCCTTGAACTTTGCCATTTGCTCATCGGACGCGGGCAGTTGGTGTTTCTCTTTCCAATCACCGTAGGCCATGCCATAGACGCGTTCGCGGGCGGCTTCGTAGTCCATCTCGAGGCCCTTTTCTTGTGCCGCCGCCAGATACCATTTGGCGAGGCAATTGCGGCAAAAGCCCGAGAGGTTCATCAAGTCGATATTTTGCACGTCGGTTCGTTTCTGTAAGTGCTCGACGAGGCCGCGAAAGGCGGCGGCTTCAAGCTCGGTGCGTATTTGATCGTCCATGATCGTCTCCCAATGATAAACGTTTGAAAAATTACTTTTTGCTTTTGGCGCGGTCGATCGCGCGCCAGCCGATGTCACGGCGGCAGAAGCCACCCGGCCAATCGATCAAATCGACGGCCTTGTAGGCAAGCTTTTGGGCCTGCTTAATACCGTTCGCGCGCGCCGTGACGCCGAGAACCCGTCCGCCGTTGGCGACGATGCGGTGATTATCGAATGCCGTGCCGGCGTGAAAGACGACGACATTTTTCAGCGCATTGGCATCGTCAAGGCCGCGAATTTCAGTACCCTTGCCGTAGTGGCCGGGATAACCCTTGGTCGCCATCACCACCGTCAGCGCGGTATCTTTGTGCCAGTCGAGTTTTATTTTATCGAGTTTTCCTTCGGCACAGGCGAGCAACGCTTCGAGCGCGTCGGATTTCAGTTTCATCATCAGCGCCTGGCATTCGGGATCGCCGAAACGCACGTTGTATTCGAGCAATTTAATGCCGTCATCGGTGATCATAAGGCCGGCGAACAGCACCCCTTTATAGGGTTTGCCTTCAGCCGCCATGCCTTTGATGGTCGGCAGGATGATGGTCTCCATCACTTCATCGGCCATTTTTTTCGTAATGACCGGAGCCGGCGTGTAAGCGCCCATGCCGCCGGTGTTGGGGCCGTGATCGCCGTCATGTGCGGCCTTATGATCCTGCGCCGAGACCAGCGGTACCGCGTTCTCGCCATCGACCAGCGCAAAGAAGCTCGCTTCCTCGCCGGTGAGAAACTCCTCGATCACGATTTCATCACCGGCTTCACCGAAAGGGCGCTCGACCATGATGTGATCGACGGCGGCGAAGGCTTCGTTCTCGTTACGGCAAAGGATGACACCTTTGCCGGCGGCGAGGCCGTCGGCTTTCACCACAATCGGGGCGTGATGGCGAATAATGTATTCCTTGGCCGAGTCCGGTTCATCGAAGCGTTCCGATTCGCCCGTCGGGATATCGTACTTGCTGCAAATATCCTTCATAAAGCTTTTCGAGCCTTCAAGCTCGGCCGCCGCCGCGCTTGGCCCGAACGCCTTGATGCCGTTTTCTTCGAGCACATCGACCAAGCCCGCGACCAAAGGCGCTTCCGGGCCGACAACGACAAAATCGATTTTTTCGGAAACCGCGAAATCGACAATGGCGGGAATGTCTTCGGCGCCGATATCGATGCAGGCCGCAACATCGGCGATCCCGGCATTGCCCGGCGCGCAAAACAGTTCAGAACAGCGTTTTGATTGGGCGATGGCCCAACAAAGCGCATGCTCACGCCCGCCGCCGCCAACCACCAAAACCTTCATCGCGCCAATCCTCTCATGCTTCTCATGATCCTCACTGGTATTTTTATTCGTTTGTCCTGTATCATACATACCCAAAGCCATGGCGAAAGAACAATTCCAAGCAGAATCCGAGGGCAATTTGCCCATCCTGTCCGTCAGCGAGATTTCGCTGGCGCTCAAGCGCGAGGTCGAGGAGGCCTTCGCGTACGTGCGCATCCGCGGCGAGATTTCCGGCTTCAAGCGTGCCGCTTCCGGGCACATGTATATGACCCTTAAGGACGAGGATGCGGTGCTGGACGGGGTGTGCTGGCGCGGCACGGCGGGGCGTTTGTCGGTCACGCCCGAGGATGGCATCGAGGTCGTTGTCACCGGGCGGCTAACGACTTATCCGGCGCGTTCGAAATATCAGGTCGTGATCGATCAGATGGAAATGGCCGGTGAAGGAGCGCTACTCAAGCTTCTCGAGGATCGGCGTAAAAAGTTGGCCGGCGAAGGGCTGTTCGATGAAGAGAGAAAACAGAAACTGCCGTATTTGCCTGAGGTAATCGGCGTCGTCACCTCGCCGACCGGGGCCGTCATCCGCGATATTTTGCACCGCTTGGCTGACCGGTTTCCGCGCCATGTGTTGCTCTGGCCGGTGCTGGTACAGGGCAAGGAAGCGGCCGAGCAGGTCGCTGCAGCCATTGCCGGGTTCAATCGGTTTCAAGCGAACGATCCTAAACTGCCGCGACCGGACTTGATTATCGTCGCGCGCGGCGGCGGCAGCCTCGAAGATTTATGGGCTTTTAACGAAGAGGCCGTGGTGCGCGCAGCCGCTGAGAGCGTGATCCCGCTGATCTCGGCAGTTGGTCATGAAACCGATACGACCCTCATTGACTTTGCCGCCGATCAGCGCGCGCCGACGCCAACAGCGGCCGCCGAAATGGCGGTGCCGGTGCGCCTCGAACTTCTCAGTGAAGTCGCGGAAGAAGGCTCGCGCCTGGTTTCGGCGGTCTCGCGCATCGTAACGGAACGCGCCACGCATCTCGAAAATTTAAGCCGGGGTTTGCCGAACCTGCCGTGCCTGATCGAAGAAGCGGTGCAGCGGCTCGATGATTGGTCCGAGCGGCTTGAAAACGGCTTGAAAGCCTGGATTGCCCAGCGGCAATCGCGGCTGGCCGAATTGTCCGCCGGATTGTTAAATCCAAAGCCGATGATCGAACAGGGCGCGCGCGCGGTGCAATCAGAAGGCCGGGCCTTGGAATTGGCGGGTAAAAACTTTTTCAAGCACCGTCAGGACCGTTTAAATAATCTTGCGGGCCTGCTCGAAAGCTATTCATTTGAACGCACCCTCGAGCGCGGCTTCGCGCTGGTTAAAGACGAGCAGGACCAACTCGTGCGTTCGGTGCGTGATCTAACGCCGGGGCAGGTGATTTCGGTTTCATTAGCCGACGGCAGCGCCGGCGCGACGGTTACGGACAACGTGCCTGTATCGGCGTCTTCATCGACGCCGTCATCAAAGCCCCCACAGGCATCCAAGATGAAATCGGCGAAAAAGAAAAAACCGGAGCCGCCAGAAATCAACGATAAGCAGGGAACGTTGCTGTGAAGCGGTGGCGGTTGTTTCTGGTTTTCAATTGTCTATGGGTTCTGGCTGCCTTGCCGGTTCAGGCGCTCGAATTAAACGGTTCGTTGATTCAGGGCGGACTTGTGATCGGCCGTGTCGACCCAGGAACGAAAGTTATATTCCAGGACCGTTTGGTGCGCGTTTCGCCTGATGGATTGTTCGCGATCGGTTTTGGCCGTAATGCCGCGAAAGAAGCGGTGCTGAAAATCAAACGCCCCGGCGGTATCGTGATGCGCGAAATTCTGGATGTTAAACCGCGGCGTTATAAGATTTCCCGGATCGATGGATTACCGTCACGAAAGGTCACGCCGAGGCCCGCCGATATCAAACGTATCCGGGCTGATTCACGCCTGATTAAAGAAAGCCGGCGCCGTGACACGCCGAAGGCGTATTTCCGCTCGCGGTTTATGTGGCCCGCCATAGGGCGCATATCGGGGGTATTCGGCTCGCAGCGAATTCTTAACGGCAAGCCCCGGCGCCCGCATGTCGGCGTCGATATCGCCGCGCCGAAAGGAACGCCCGTGCGCGCCATGGCCGACGGGATCGTGACATTGGTACATCAGAATATGTTTTTTACCGGCAAAACGCTGATGATCGATCACGGTCACGGACTGCAGTCGGTGTATGCGCACTTAAGCGAGATCAGCGTCAAGGAAGGCACGGCCGTTCGAAAAGGTGATCTCATCGGGCGCATCGGCGCGACTGGCCGGGCGACGGCGCCGCATTTGCATTGGGGGGTGAGTTGGTTCGCGACCCACCTCGACCCGGCCTTGGTCGTGGGGCCGATGCCGCGAAAAAAGAAATCGGTAAAAAAGAAATAGCGGATGTCAGTCCGGCCAGCGGTTGTGAATCCACAGCCATTGCTCCGGGTTCTGGCGTGCCCAGGTTTCCATAATTTTGTTGACGTTCGTCATCGCGGCCTTGATGTCGTCTTGGCGGTTCGCCGTTTTGCGAATGGGTAGCGGTGGATAACAGGTGATTCGAAATCGAACGCCTTCGATGCGCTCGATTTGAACCGGTAAAACAGGCATATCGAATTTTAAGGCAAACTGCGCCAACGCCGGCGCGGTCATCGCATCGCGTCCGAAAAACGGAATAGGGATGCCGTCGTTCATTTTTTGGTCGACCAGCA
>CALINB010000250.1 GCA_938045325.1 uncultured Rhodospirillales bacterium
AACGCGTCATGACGGCAGACGGTACGCTGATATCGTCAGCGCGGTAAATCTTCTGCGCAATGGTCCGGACCTTCTCAACGAGCGGCATGTCGTCCGGATAAAGAAAGTTAAAGTCGGCTTTTTCGTTTTCGATGGTATCGACCACGGTTTGCGCGAGATCGAGGGTCCCCTCGCCGCCCGCCGCCCAGTGATCGGCTTCGAGCGCCTTCACACCGAGATCGGCGCAGATTTTTTTGACCGCTTCGACTTCGGCGTCCGTGTCGGCACTGAACTTATTAATCGCAACCACGACCGGCACGCCGTAGCTTTTCAAGTTTTCGATGTGACGCGTAATGTTATCCTTGCCGCCGGTTTCGATGGCCTTCACGTTTTCTTTCTTCAGGTCGTCTTTCGCGACACCGCCGTGCATCTTGAGCGCGCGGATGGTTGCAACCAGCACAATGCAGTCCGGGCTCAGACCTGACTTGCGGCACTTGATGTCGAGGAATTTCTCGGCACCCAGATCGGCGCCGAAGCCCGCTTCGGTCACGACATAATCGCAAAGCTTGAGCGCCGTCTTAGTCGCAAGCACCGTGTTGCAGCCGTGAGCGATATTGGCGAATGGGCCGCCGTGCACGAATGCGGGGTTATTTTCGAGCGTCTGTACCAGGTTCGGCGCGAGCGCATCTTTGAGGAGTGCGGTCATGGCACCCGGCGATTTGATCTGACTCGCTTTCACCGGTTGGCGGTCACGGGTGAAGCCGACCACGATGTTACCAAGGCGGCGTTGCAGGTCATCCAGGTCCGTCGCTAAACAGAAAATCGCCATGACTTCCGACGCGACCGTAATATCGAAGTTGTCCTCGCGCGGAAAACCATTGGCGACACCGCCCAAGGAATTCACAATCGAGCGCAACGCGCGGTCGTTCATATCGACGACGCGGCGCCAAGTCACCCGGCGCGCATCCAACTCGGACGCGTTACCCCAGTACATATGATTATCCGTCATCGCGGCGAGCAGGTTGTTCGCTGCCCCGATCGCGTGCATGTCGCCGGTAAAATGCAGATTGATATCGGTCATCGGCACCACTTGCGCGTAACCGCCGCCGGCGGCCCCGCCTTTCATGCCGAAGCACGGCCCTAAGGACGGCTCGCGCAAACAGATCATCGCCTTCTTGCCGATTTTGTTGAGCCCGTCGCCCAAACCGACCGTCGTCGTGGTTTTACCTTCGCCCGCCGGCGTCGGTGTAATCGCGGTCACGAGGATCAGCTTGCCGTCTTTATTATTTTGAACCGAATCGACGTATTCGAGCGACACCTTCGCCTTGTAGTGGCCGTACGGCTCGAGACTTTCGCCGGGAATGCCGAGCTTGTCCTTTGCGACGTCCATGATGGGACGCATGCTGGCGGCTTTGGCGATGTCGATATCGCTTTTCGGGTTTTTATGTTGTTCGTCGGCAGACGATGCCATGGAGATCCTCCCCAATGCTTTGGTTTTTGTTCATGTGAGCGCTTCTTATAAAGAAAGCCGCGGCTTTTGCCCTTAAAAAAACAGGCATTTGGACCGCGACCCGGCTTTTTAGCGCGCTTGTCAGGCTCTGGTATACAGTATTTCAGCGGCTTAGGCCACTGAAACTGGCGAAGTTTTTCAGTCCGCTCGTCAAAATCCCGTGATTAAGAATTTGAGAACTTAGGGAACTCCCTAGGCGAGGTTCCGATATTCCTAGGACGGACAGGGAACCCCCCCAATATCGAGGAGCATTATACGAAGGTAGGTTCTTGCCAACATCACAGCGAAACGGGCCGAGCTATTTAGCCCCCCAAAAAAAGGCAGGCATACGCAAGAAAGCGAAGAAAAAAGGCAAAGGTAAAGGCGGCGACGAAGAAGAGTATAAAGACTAGGAAACCGTCGGCGATGAAGAAGAGGAATTCGAAGACGACGAAAACCTGTACCGCCTCGGCAAAGACAAAAACAAGGAAGAGTTTTTCAAAGACTATATGTAATCGGTCTTTTCCGGCTCTTCACACAAACCGCATTTGTTTTTCGAATGCGGTTTTTTCATGCCTGCGTTTCGGCCTATCGAATTTAAGCTGAGAACATTAGCTGCGTTATGGCTGGGGGACCTGGATTCGAACCAGGGCTGCGCGGGTCAGAGCCGCGAGTTCTACCGCTAAACTATCCCCCATGACATGCCGGATAAAACCGCATCATGATGGGCTGAGGCTTCTATCATAGCCCCGCCCGGCTGAATAGAGCCTTACTGCAAATGGCGCTCATGAAAATACACATATAATTCAATAACTTAGAGATACCCTTCCCGCTTCGCCCATCGCTCATTCTGGGATAATGTATTATAAGCGATCATAAATCGCCGCTTCGAAAATTGGACGGGCAACAGAAACCGGACCCGACCTTGCGAAGACGTATGAAAACAACGGGGAGAGGCACGTGAAACGCCACCAGCATAAGGCGCGAAGATCACATACGGCCCGGCAGCCGAAAAACGGCCGTGCCCCAAATGGACACAATCCAACCTATGCCGCGATTGATCTCGGCACCAACAACTGCCGGTTGCTTATCGCCGAGCCGAACGGCTCGGCCTTTAAGGTGATCGACTCGTTTTCACGGATCGTGCGTCTCGGCGAAGGCCTGACCGTATCGGGCAAGCTGACCGACGATGCCATCGAGCGGACGACAGACGCGCTTAAAATCTGCGCGCAAAAAATCCACCGGCATAATGTCAGCTTTACCCGCAGTGTCGCCACGGAAGCGTGCCGACAAGCAAGCAATAGCGAAAAATTTTTAGAGCACATCGAAAGTCACACCGGCATCAAACTCGAAACGATTGAACCGGAGGAAGAAGCCCATTTAACCTTGGCGGGCTGCCTGCCCTTGATCGACCGGAACACGAATTTCACGTTGGCGTTCGACATCGGCGGCGGCAGCACAGAGATCATGTGGATCGCGAACGATAACCAGGGCCAGCCGGTTTTGCACGATACGATTTCCATTCAACTCGGAGTCGTATCCTTGGCCGAAAAATTCGGTCACGACACGATTACGCCGGAAAACTACCAATGGATCATCGATACCATCACCAGAAACCTTGATGAATTCGATCAACGTTACGATATGTCCCGTCATATCGCCGAAGAAAACGTGCAAATGCTCGGGACATCAGGCACCGTCACGACGCTGGCCGGCATTCACCTCGACCTGCCCCGCTATGATCGCTCCATCGTTGACGGTCTGACAATCGATTTCGAAAGCATTCATGCCATTGTCTCTCGATTGGTCGAAATGGATTACGATACCCGATGCGCTCACCCTTGCATCCGCCAAGAACGGGCCGACTTGATGATTATGGGCTGTGTCATCCTTGATGCCGTCTGCCGGCGTTGGCCGGTCAGCCGGTTGCGCGTTGCCGACCGGGGAATCCGCGAAGGTATCCTGTTGGCCATGATGAACGCGAACCAACGTCCGCCCATGCCGGCTGCCGCCGCCTCATGAACGACCAGCGCGGCAAAAAAACCAAGGCCAAAAGGAAAAAACAAACCGCGACTCAATTCACCGGCCGGGGCATGGCGACGCGGGTGAAAACGGCGAAGGGCCGGAAATCCTCCTCGACCCGCTGGCTGCAACGCCAACTGAACGATCCTTACGTTGCCGAGGCGCAAACGCGCGGCTACCGTTCGCGGGCGGCATTTAAACTATTGGAATTGAACGAACGGTTTAACATCCTCAGCGCCGGACAAAATGTCGTCGATCTTGGAGCCGCGCCCGGCGGTTGGACGCAAGTCATTCAAGAAAAGCTTGGCAACTCTGCCGGTGCGATTGTCGCCGTCGATCAAAACGAAATCGAACCCCTGGATGGCGTCACGGTTCTCAAGCTCGACATTTACGAAGAAAACGCGCCGGACCAAATCAAGGCCGCGCTGAACGGACAGGCTGATGTTGTGCTCTCCGACATGGCTCCCGCCGCGACCGGCCATCGCAGCACCGATCATCTGCGTATCATTGGCCTTTGCGAAGCCGCGTTAGACATTGCCATAAATGTATTATCCCCCGGCGGTACATTGATCGCCAAAGTTTGGCAAGGCGGCACCGAGCAGGATTTGCTGACGCAGATCAAGAAAAGCTTCAAGCAGGTTAAGCACGCCAAGCCGCCGGCCAGCCGGGCGGACTCGGCCGAAGTTTACGTGGTGGCGCAGGGCTTTCGCATCACTAAATAATGACACGGCCTATACAACAAAATTTTGAATACGGGCCGCATTGCAATATCTACAGCTAAGCCCAATCTAAACTAAATCCACAATATTACGCTTGCACCAAACCTGCCTTCCCGGCGGGTTTTTTTGTGTGCTTTTCAATACCTCCATCAATTCAGCATCGATAAAGGAGTGTGCTCTCATGACACAACCGAAATCCTTCGAACTCGGCCTGGTGATGGCCGGTGCGATCTCGGCGGGCGCTTACACCGCCGGCGTCGTCGACTTTCTTCTCCAAGCCCTCGAAGAATGGGAAAAGGAAAAAGAAAACCAACGAACGGCCCATGGCGAGAACTATCAGAACTGGAGCATACCGCCGCATAACGCGCTGATTAGCGTTCTCTCGAGCGCATCCGCCGGCGGCATCGTCGCCGCGATCCTGGCGACCGCCTTGCGCGCCCCGCTGGCGCCGGTCGAAACGCCGCAGGACGGTGACACCGGAAATATTCTTTACAATTCCTGGGTCGAGAAAATCGACATCCGTCATCTGCTTAAAACGCACGACCTCAACGGCCCCGACAAAGAAGACGATATCTTCAGCGACCTCGATGAATTTGCAGACGAAACCGAAGAAACAACTGATAAGCCGTTAGCCCCCGTGGTTTCCGTACTCGATTCGACCATCCTCGAAGTGATCCGCGATAAAGCAATTAACATTCCGGCGAGCGCACCGCCCCGGCCCTATCTCAACGACCCCATACAACTGTTTCTGACGGTCTCGAACTTACGGGGTATTCCGTACCGCATCGATCTTCGCGGGGCGAACCCGGGCGCGGGTCACGATATGTGGCTGCACGGCGATCATGTTCATTTTTACCTCGGCTCGTATAACAAAATACTTTCAGACCAAGGCGCGCTCCATCTCGACCCGGCCCAAAGCGGCGCGGTGGGCGATTGGAACATTCTGGGTAAAACGACATTGGCGACGGCGGCTTTCCCCGTCGGCCTCGCCCCCCGCCATCTCACCCGAAATACGAAACATTTTAACAACCGGCAATGGGCGGTACCGCTCGACACGTCGCAACAACCGGCCGGGCAATGCGCGTGTTGGGAATACCGCAGTGTTAAAACGCTGTTGGGCGAAAACACGGACTTTGAGTTTCTCAACGTCGACGGTGGTGCGGCAAACAACGAACCGCTGGAATTGGCGCGCAAGGCTTTCAAGGGCCACAGCAAACGCAACCCGCGCGGTGATGATGAGGCGACGCGGGCCGTGCTGATGATCGATCCGTTTCCCGATGTCGCGGACATGGAAACCTACGAGCCGGTGCAAAACGATTTAATCAGTACGCTCAAAGCGCTCATCGGCACGCTTAAAAATCAATCGCGTTTTAAAGAAGACGAATTACTGCTTGCCCTCGATGAAACGGTTTTCAGCCGGTTCGTCCTTGTGCCGTTGCGCTACGACACGGCCGGGCAACCGCAAAAGTTTGCCATCGCCAGCGGCAGCCTCGGCGGCTTCGGCGGCTTCGGCGGATTTTTATCGCGGGCCTTTCGCGAACACGACTTTTTCCTGGGCCGGCGAAATTGCCAACGATTTCTCGAACGCTACTTTGCCTTATCGCCGGACAATCCCCTGTTCGCCGATTGGTCCAATGCGCTGAAAAGCGAATACGCGATTTCATCGAACCACAACCGTCTGCCGATCATCCCGCTGTTGGGGCGTACAAAAAATCCCGTGCCGGTCCTTCCCTGGCCCGGCTACACGCAAAAAATGCTGGCGCTGCTGCGCAACGATACCGAAATTCGGCTCGATGCCGTCGTCGACCGGCTCATCAAAACGACCATCAAAAGCGGCATCGGCCGTTTTATGCTGAAAACAGTTTGGTGGGCCAAAAGCGGCGAAATGATCAACGGCCTAATGAATATCATTAAAAAAGAGCTCACCAAGCGCGGCAACATGAAGCCCGGGAACGGCTACTAAATCCCCGAATCGGCCCACAAGCCTGACCCCAGGGTCACTGGCTGAGTATACAGGCGGGCAAAAACCACCCCCTTTTCCTCGCTCCGCGACGGTACGGCGAAAGGCCTTGGCTTGCCGCAGAAGATGTGTATCATACGCCGCCATCTTACTAGGACGGTGGTATGAGTATTCCTGAGGCCCTGACATTCGACGATGTAATCCTG